>JAUXST010000843.1 GCA_030679805.1 Reyranella sp.
ATCATCAAAGTTGACTGTGACTACTGTGGCAAAGGATTTGAAGGCCCACGAGGGTATGTGACCGAGAACTACGACTATGTATCCAAAGTTCACCAGATCACCATCGACCAAAAAGAAGTAAATGAGGGTCAAGATGGTAAGAAGTGCCGATACCGATACGGTCATTACTTACTTGATAGCGACGACATCTCCGACACCAAAGACGCGGCGGAGACACGCCTCCTAGAGAAGATCGAAAAGTACAAACTTGAAGAGGAACAACGAATCGCTTGGCACAAGGAGAACTCGAATAAGTCCTACGCTTGGCATGTCGGCTACCATCGCCGTTGCGCCGCTAAAGCAAAGAGAGACCTCGACTACCATGAGGCCAAGGCGGTAGCGATGGGCAAGCACGTTAAATAGGAAACAAGGGCCGTCCCGGACGGCCCTTTTTCATTTCGGAAAGTCAGGCCGCGCAGCTACCTCTTTGATCTTCCCTGCGTCGAGCGTGCCGTGGTCGTACAGCACGCGCACGCCGACACAGCCGTTTTTAATATCCTCCAACCCCAGCTTCACCATGTCGGCCAGCGGGCCTTCCTTGGCCGGGTTTCCCCGGCTGTATGCGTCGCCAGTCCCCGGCCAGCTCACCAGTCTCGCCCATTTTTTGTAGTCGACTTCCATTTTCATCTCCTAAATCGGCGCGAGCATATCATTTGCCATCTCAACCGCCACATAGCGCTCATACTGCCTCACGACTACCCGCAAAATCCCGAGACCCCGCAGAGACCCGAGCACCTAAGTCCTTGATATTAAACGAGTGAATACTGACAAGATGACCAGACGCCTTTTCATTTTCGGCCTGGGCTACAGCGGCCTTGAAATCGCCCAGCTTGCCAAGACCGAGGGCTGGACCGTGGCCGGCACCTGCCGCAGCGCGGAGAAAGCCGCCGGCCTGCGGGCGGGCGGCATCGAGGCGCATGTGTTCGACGGCACCAAGCCTCTCTCCGCCGAAGCGTTCGGCAATACCTCGCATGTCCTCTGCACCATCGCGCCGGGCAAGACGGGCGATCCCGCGCTCCGTCTCTCGGCGTCCCTGCTGAAGCAGGCGCGATGGCTGGGCTACCTCTCGACCACCGGCATCTACGGCGATCACGGCGGCGGCTGGGTCGACGAGGACACACCGCCCAATCCCGGCCAGCTACGCAGCATCGAACGCCTGGCGGCCGAGCGCGGCTGGCAGGCGATGGCGCTCGAGGCCAGCGCCAAGCTCGATATCTTCCGGCTGCCCGGCATCTACGGCCCGGGCCGCAGCACGCTCGACCAGGTGAAGGCGGGCACGGCGCGGCGCATCGACAAGCCCGGCCAGTTCTTCTCGCGCGCCCATGTCGCGGACATCGCCGCCACCGTCGTGAAGGCGATGACCGCGCCGCATCCCTGCGGCATCTACAACGTGGCCGACGACCTGCCGGTCTCGACCGGCGAAGTGGTGGCCTTCGCCTGCGAGCTGCTAGGCCTGCCGGTGCCGCCGTCGATCCCATGGGAAGTGGCAGCGCCTTCGATGAGCGAAATGGCGCGCTCCTTCTATTCCGAGAGCCGGCGCGTCCGGAACGAGCGCATGAAGCGCGACCTTGGCGTGGTGCTGCGCTATCCGACCTACCGCGAAGGTCTGCGCGCGATCGCGGCCTTAGGTTAGGTCAAGCGGACCGCGGACCAACTCCTCGACGGTCGCAATCAGGCGGGCGATGTCGGCGGGCGTGCTGAGGCGATGGTCGCCACCCTTGATCAGGGTGATGATCACCTCGGGCGCGTCGAGGTGCTGGGCAATCTGCAGCGAGTACTCCCACGGCACGTCGGGATCGCTCTGGCCGTGCAGCAGCCGCACCGGGCAAGGCAGCGCCAGTTTCCTGTCGAGGAGGAGGTGGTTGCGCCCTTCCTCGATCAGCTTCCAGGTGAAGACCGAGGGCTCGGGCGAATATTGCGACGGCCGCTCCAGCCGCCCATCGCGTTCGAGGGCGATGCGATCCTCGGCCGAGAGACCCTTCAGCAGCATGCGTTCGGTGAAGTCGGGTGCCGCCGCGATCAGCACCAGTCCCGCCAGGCGCTCGGGCCGCGCGCGCGCCACCAGGAGCGACAGCCATCCGCCCATACTCGATCCCACCAGCACCAGCGGGCCGGTTGTGAGCTGGTCAATGGCCGCGAGCGAGTCATCGAGCCAGCGGCCGATCGTGCCATCCTCGAAGCGGCCCGACGATTGGCCGTGGCCGAGATAGTCGAAGCGCAGGAAGGCGCGGCCCGTGCGTTGCGCCCAGTCCTCGAGCGCCATCGCCTTGGTGCCGGTCATGTCGGAGCGGAAGCCGCCGAGAAAGACCACGGCCGGCGCGGCACCCGCAGTATTCGCATAGGCGACGCTATTGCCATCGGGGCGCTGAAGCCGCTCGACTCTACCCACGTTGCCCCTCCCGTGTTACCTGCTCTGTCTCCCTTTACCCTCTTACGAAAAATAAAACGCCGTGTCCGCGCCCACGCTTCTTCAGATCGTGCCCACCCTCGCCGGCGGCGGCCTCGCCCGCGCCACGCTCGACGCGGCGCAGGCCGTGATCGCATCGGGCGGTTCGGCCCTCGTCGCCTCGCCGGGCGGCGCCATGGTGCCCGACCTGCTGCGGCTGCGCGCCACGCACATCGAGTTGCCGGTCGGCGGCAACCGACTGTGGGGCCGGCTCGCGCTGCCGGCCAAGCTCGCAAGCTCGCTGCGCGACGCCCGGGTCGACGTCGTGCAGGCCCGCTCGCCCGCGACCGCCTGGATCGCCCGCGCGTTCGCCCGGCGGCTCGACATCAAGTGGATCGCCACGCTGCACCGGCCGTTCGTCGCCGGCGACCTGATGGGCCGCTTCCTCGAACGCCGCCAGATGCGCGCCGATGCCGTGATCGCGGTATCCGAGCATGTCGCGCGCGATGCCGTGCAGCGCTTTCCCACGATCGCCGATCGTCTCGAGACCATTTCGCCTGGGATCAACTTCGACCGCTTCGATCCGGCGATCGTGCGCGCCGACCGGCTGATCCGCCTCGCCGGCGAACTGCGCGTGCCCGACGGCAAGCATCTCGTGCTCTGCCCCGCGCGCCTGGGCGAGGACAACGGCCAGAAGATCCTGATCGAGGCGCTCCGGCTGCTGGGCCGCGACGACGTGTTCTGCCTGCTGCTGGGCTCGGCGGGCGCGCCGACGCCATTCGAACGCGAACTCGAGCGCGCGATCGAGGCGGCCGAGCTGCACGGCCGGATGCAGATTGGCCCCTACGTCGACGACATGCCGGCGGCCTATATGCTGGCCGACGTAGTGGTGGCAACTGGCGGCGCCCGGCAGGGTTTCAGCCGCACGCTGGTCGAGGCCCAGGCGATGGGCCGGCCGGTGGTGGCCGAGGACGGCGGCGGTGCCGCCGAAACGCTGCGCCCCGAGATCACGGGCTGGCTGGCGCAGGTGGGCGATGCCGCCGCACTGGCGGAAGCGTTGCGGAGTGCGCTGTCGCTCTCGACCGAGCGCCGCGCCGAGGTCGCTCGCGCCGCCCAGGAGCATGTGCGCGGTCGCTACGCGCTGGCGCAGGCCAACCAGCGATTGCTCGCCCTCTACGAACGCCTGGCGGCAAGACCGGGAGCTTCGTGAGATCGACGCTCCTGCGCGTCGTTCCCGTCATTCTGCTGCTCACCAGCATGGCTGGCGCGATCCCCTCGGGCGCGCAGCTGCCGCAGCCGCCGACGGGCGGGCCCGGCAACGTGCCGGTCAACCCGCCGACCACCGGCTTCAACAGCTTCGTCGGCGACTGGAAGCTCTCCTGGGACGACCCCGGCGACCCGAATTGCCCCTGCCGCGGCGCGCTCTGGATCGATATCAACGAGACTGCCGACGGCACCAGCCTGGCCGGCCGCTGGTCGACGAAGGACGGCAAGGCCACTCTGCGCGGGACCATGTCGTACAATGCCGACTACTGGTCGGGCCGCTTCGCCTTCCCCGACGACGGGACGGGCTTTCCCGTGAAGGGGAATTTCCGACTGGAATTACGCGACGCGAACACCCTGACCGGGTCCTATCAGCGCGAGGGAACAGGCATTCCCTTCCGCTGGACCGCCACCCGCGACTGACCGTACGGCCACCACCCAACTTGACTCGGGCGGGCCGCGCAACTATCTCCGGCCCCATGGACCGACTGTTCTTCAGCGCTCCGACGACACCCACCACCGACCGAACTTGATTCGGCCGGGCGCGCGCACTTGTGCCGCTTCCCGGCCGGCATCCGCCGACGCCCCGCGTCGGCCGATGGACTGCGTTCGGATTCTCTCCAATTGGTGGTTGTCATGATCAATATTTCCCTGCCGGACGGTTCGGTCCGGACGTTCGACAAACCGGTGAGCGGCGCCGAGATCGCCGCCTCGATCGGTCCCGGCCTCGCCAAGGCAGCGCTCGCACTGCGCGTCGACGGCAAGATGGTCGACCTCGCCCACGTCGTCGATCGCGACGCCAAGATCGGCATCGTGACGTCGAAAGACCCGGCGGCGCTGGAACTGCTGCGCCATGATGCGGCGCACATCCTTGCGCAGGCCGTCCAGGAACTCTTCCCCGGCACGCAGATCACGTTCGGCCCGGCGACCGAGGACGGCTTCTATTACGACTTCGTGCGCGCCGAGCCCTTCTCGCCGGAGGACTTCGCCAAGATCGAGCAGCGGATGGCCGAGATCGTCGACCGCGACCTGCCGATCGTGCGCGAGGTGTGGGATCGCGCCAGGATCAAGGAGCATTTCCAGAAGCACGGCGAGAAGTTCAAAGCCCAATGGGCCGACGAGCTGCCCAAAGACGAGGTAATCTCCGTCTACAAGCAGGGCGACTGGCTCGACATGTGCCTGGGGCCGCACCTGCCGTCGACGGGCAAGCTCGGCAAGGCGTTCAAGCTCACGAAGGTTTCGGGCGCCTACTGGCGCGGCGACAAGAACAACGCGCAGCTCCAGCGCGTCTATGGCACGGTCTTCTTCTCGGACAAGGATCTGAAGGCCTACCTCATGCGCATCGAGGAGGCCGAGAAGCGCGACCATCGCCGCCTCGGCCGCGAGATGGGCCTCTTCCACCAGCAGGAAGAAGCCGCGGGCATGGTGTTCTGGCACCCCAAGGGCTGGACGTTCTGGCGCACGCTCGAAGGCTACCTGCGGCGCAAGCTGGAGGCCGGCGGCTACGTCGAGGTGAAGACGCCGCAGCTCGTCGACCGCAAGCTGTGGGAAGAGTCGGGCCACTGGGAGAAGTTCCGCGAGAACATGTATCTCAGCGAGAACGAGGACGGCCTGCGCGAATTCATGGCCGACCCGACGCAGCGCATCTTCGCGCTGAAGCCGATGAACTGCCCGTGCCACGTCGAGATCTTTAACGTCGGGCTCCGCAGCTACCGCGAGCTGCCGCTGCGCATGGCCGAGATGGGCTCGTGCCACCGCTTCGAGCCGTCGGGCGCGCTGCACGGCATCCTGCGCGTGCGCAACTTCACGCAGGACGACGCCCATATCTTCTGCACCGAGGATCAGATCGAGAGCGAGACGATCCGCTTCTGCAAGCTGCTGGACGAGGTCTACAAGGATCTGGGCTTCGCCGACTACTTCGTGAAGTTCTCCGACCGCCCGCCGGTGCGTGCCGGCACAGATGCGGTGTGGGACCAGGCCGAGGGCGCGCTTCTGTCGGCCTCGAAGGCGGCTGGCCTCGACGTCATCCTCAACCCCAGCGAAGGCGCCTTCTATGGCCCCAAGCTGGAGTTCGTACTGCGCGACGCCATCGGCCGCGACTGGCAGTGCGGCACGCTGCAGGTCGACTTCGTCCTGCCCGAGCGGCTGGATGCGAGCTACGTGGCCGAGGACGGATCGCGCAAGCGGCCCGTCATGCTGCACCGCGCCATCTTCGGCAGCTTCGAGCGCATGATCGGTATTCTGATCGAGAACTACGCCGGCCGCTTCCCGCTGTGGCTGGCGCCGACGCAAGCGGTGGTGGTCACGGTCGTGAACGACGCCGACAGCTATGCCAACGAAGTCGCCGACGCCCTGCGCGCTGCCGGCATGCGGGTCGACACCGACCTCAGCAACGAGAAGATCAACTACAAGGTCCGTGAACACTCGCTGGCGCACGTCCCGCTCATCATCGCGGTCGGCCGGCGCGACATGGAGGCCCGCACGGTGGCCATCCGGCGTCTCGGCTCGGACAAGCAGGAGGTCCTTGAACTCGGGGCCGCCGTCACTACACTTTCAAATGAGGCCCGGCCGCCCTTCTAGGGCGGTCGCGGCCTTGTATCCCGCCCCGTCCGTATCGAAAGAAGGGGGGCTTCAACGAAGGAGAGAAAGCCATAGCCAGACCTGCTCAACAGAGCGCGCCCACCCGCGAGGGTCCGCGCGTCAACGGCGAAATCAAGTCGCCGCAAGTCCGACTGATCGACGAGAACGGCGAGATGGTCGGCGTCGTCAGCACCCGCGAGGCCATCGAGATGGCCGAGGAAGCCAGTCTCGATCTGATCGAGATCTCGCCCAACGCGGTTCCGCCGGTCGCCAAGATCTCCGACTACGGCAAGTACAAGTACGAAGCGCAGAAGAAGGCTCACGAGGCGCGCAAGCACCAGAAGGTCATCGAGGTCAAAGAGATCAAGATGCGCCCCAACATCGACGAGCATGACTACGAAGTGAAGATGCGCGCCATGAAGCGGTTCATCGACGAAGGCGACAAGGTGAAGGTCACCCTGCGTTTCCGCGG
>JAUXST010000865.1 GCA_030679805.1 Reyranella sp.
CCGGACTGGTTCTATGCCGGCGTGCTGGACGATGCGCTGGTGCTCACCATCGACCGGGCATACTTCGATCTGACGGGCGGGTTGGAGCGCTGGCTCTACCGAGTCGTGCGCAAGCACGGCGGTCGCCAGGCCGACGGCTGGAGCTTCGATTTTCTGCACCTGCACGCCAAGTCCGGCAGCCTCTCGCCGCTGAAACACTTCGCCTACGACGTGCGCGAGATCGTGCGCCGCCAGACGCTGCCCGGCTACCGGCTGGTCATCGAGCGCGGTTCGCGCGGCGCTGAACGCCTGGTCTTCACACCCATCCTGCGCGACCCGTTCGTGATGACATTGCGCCAAACCGCGCGTCCTGGGGACAAGCTGTGACTCGCCTCGTGCTATCGGGGACGCCGACCATCGTGCCATCGGGGACGCGATCCTCGTGCTATTGGGGACCGCAATCTCCTGAAAGTCGTTGGCACTCAACAGGTTGGAGCGGCCGTAACTTCCCTAACTCAGATTCCTTCGGAATCTGTCTAACGGACCGCACTCATCCACCGTCGGGGATAACGGATCGCCCGGTAAGCGGACTGTTCATGCGCGTGCCTCCCACCCGGGCTGGAGGTGCCGCTTGAGCGACCTCACGAATGTCGAACTCCTGTGGCTCGAGAAGCAGACCGAGCATTGGATCCGCTTCGGCCGGATCGCAGCGGAGCAGATCCTCGATCGTCGTCGGCGTGTCCTGTCCTTTGCTCCCGGCAGCGTCTTCGCCTTCGTGCGCTGGGCGGCCAACGATTACGGCACGGTGGCCTCGCGGATCGACATCCTGCGGGCCGTCCGGTCCAGCGAAACCTGCGCAACGGTTCCGTTTGTGCGCCCTGGCGCCGACATCCTGCTGCGGGCGTCCAGTTGGCCGAAGGTCAAGCACGTGCTGCAGATGATCGACATCGTCGAGTCGCTTGGCATCGATGCGGCCGATGCAGCACCGGACTATTGGCGTCACGTTCACAATCGTCAGTCGGCCGGCGAGGCGCTGAGACCCTACACATTGGCACGCCACAAAGCCTGGCTTCTTCGGCAGCGGATTGAACCATGACCGGCCGAGTGCACGTGCTCGTGGCCACGCTCGCCGGTGTTGGCGCCTTGGCGCTAACCTTCGGCAGGGGGACGCTTCCGCTCTACGTGTGGAACGCTTCGGCAAGTGTGCCTGTGGGTCTCTATCGGCTGCAGTCCACTGGCGAGCGGTACATCACCGAACTTGTCGTCGTCCTGCCTCCAGAGCCCCTCGCTATCTTCCTCGCAGACGCCGGTTACCTGCCGCGCAGCGTTCCCATGCTGAAGCGCGTCCTGGCGCTTCCCGGGCAGACCGTCTGCAGGGAAGGGCTCACGGTAATGATCGATGCGATCGCGATGGGCGCGGCGCGCGAACGCGACGGACGGGGGCGGCTGCTTCCCGTCTGGCAGGGATGCCGCGTCATCGCCGCGGGCGAGCTCTTCCTGATGAACTGGCAGTCGGCGGACTCTCTGGACGGGCGGTACTTCGGGCCGCTTCCGGCGTCCGCCGTCATCGGCCGCGCGCACCCCGTCTGGATCGAGAAGGAGGATTGACCATGCAACGCTCTCTCGTTCAAGCAACCGCCCCCTTGTTCGCGCAGCGCCGCGTTCCTTTCTCCTTCCCGGCCAGGTTCCGGCGAGATGTTGTCCGGTTGACGGTGCCGATAATTGTGATCCTGCTGGCATCGTGCGCGACCGGGTTTGCTGGGCAGGCATATGCTCAATCCGCTGTCGTTGCACAGTCCCAAAGCGCATCCACCGCCGATCCTTTCGCGCGTTTCGTTATTGAAGCTGCACATCGGTTTGGCGTGCCGGCTTCCTGGATCAGCGCTGTGATGGCGATGGAAAGTGGCGGCGACGTGCTGGCGCTCTCGCCTCAAGGCGCCATGGGGTTGATGCAGATCATGCCCGACACCTGGGCCGGGTTGCGTGGCCGTCATGGGCTCGGTGCCGACCCGTATGAG
>JAUXST010000878.1 GCA_030679805.1 Reyranella sp.
AAAAAACGGCGGCCCCCTTAACTCGTGAGCGTGGGGCCGCCGGGTTGGCGATCCGTTATACACACCGGCGCGCCCAAGCCAAGGGCTACGGCGTCAGCGCCTTGTGCACAGCGGGCGTCAGACGCCGCCGATGAAATCACGTTTCCCGATTTCGACGCCGCACTGACGCAACATTGCGTAAGTGGTCGTGCAATGGAAATAGAAGTTCGGCAGGGCAAAATGCAGCAAATATTGCTCGCCCGTGAGCTTGAGTGGGTTGCCGGCGATCGTGAGCACGACCTCCCGACCTTCGCTGCCGTCGATCTGCTCCGGCTTGAAACCCTTGAGATAGGCCAGCACCGCGGCGATCCGCGCACGCAGCTCGGCCAGGGTCTTCTCGGCATTCTCGGGCGCCTTGGGGACCTCGACACCGGCCAAGCGGGCCGCACTTTCCTCGGCGAAGCGGCAGGCGATCTGGACCTGACGGGTGAGCGGCAGCATGTCGGGAATCAGGCGGGTGGCGCCGACAACGGCTTCGTCGGCTTTCCGGGCAGCGGCCCAGGCCGAGCCCTTCTCCAGGACCTTTGAAATCGCCCCGAGTTGGCGCTGATAAACGGGAATAGACGCGGCATACATACCGATAGCCATCAGGGGTTCCTCGAGGTTGACGTGAAGGCCGGGAACTTAGTCGCGAATGCCGGTTGAAACATCAAATTTGCGTAAACCCGCTTCGCTGTGGCATTGATTTCCATCATTCTATACGTGCTTGAGTTCGACCAATGAAATCACGCCCCACGAAACCGCAGATCGAAAGAATCAAGGGCGGCTTCAAAAATATCCTGCTGCTGTTCGGCACAGTGGGGCCTGCCTATTGCAGGTCGAGGTCGTGTTCCGTCAGTTCATGGACGACGGCCAGTTGTATGAACTCGAGATGTGGAGATACGCGCGCGACGTGAAGGTCCACGACATGCGGCCAGATGTCGGCCACCGCCATCGCCCCGATCGCGAGGCCCAGCTCATGGCCATTTACCAAGTAGCTACGCATCCTCAAGACCTTGACCGCCCCGTCCTGCCCTTCGCTTCATTCCATCAAAATGCAGCGCCTTCATGACGAACTCAATATCCGCCGATCACACAGGGGGGCCGCGAAAGCCGGTGCCGACGACATACATCTCCGCCGAATCGGCGCGGCTGGCCTCGGGCTTCACATGGCGGACTTTGGCGAAATCCTTTTTCAATCGGTCCAGTAGCGCGCGCTCGGTGCCACCGCGCAGCACCTTGGCAACGAAGGTGCCACCGGGCCTCAGGACCTGACGGGCGAAGTCGTGGGCGGCCTCGGCCAGCCCCATGATGCGCAGGTGATCGGTCTGGGGATCGCCGGTCGCCGATGCCGCCATGTCGCTCAGCACGACATCGGCTGGGCCGGCCAGCAGCTCAATGAGAACATCGGGGGCATCGTCGTCGTAGAAATCCTTGGCCAGCACGGTTGCACCGGCGATCGGCTCGACCGGCGTCAGGTCGATGCCGACGACGACGCCGCTGGCGCGTCCGGGCTTCGTCCGTTCGACGGCCACCTGCGTCCAACCGCCGGGCGCGGCGCCGAGATCGACGACCCGCGCGCCGGGCTTCAGAAAACGGAACTGATCGTCGATCTGCAGCAGCTTGAAGGCGGCACGCGAACGATAGCCGCGCTTCTTGGCTTCCGCGACGTAGGGATCGTTAAGCTGCCGCTGCAGCCAGCGTTGCGAGGAAACCGTACGGCCCCTTGCCGTTTTCACGCGAACGGTGGCGCGTCGCCCGGTCGGCAGGCTTCCCCCGCCCTTCACATCGCGTGCCATGGAGTCAGCCGCCCTGCCGGCAGAGCGGATCGGCGTCGCGGTCAGCCTGGCGCATCAAGTCCATCAACACTCCCTCGCGCAGACCCCGATCCGCGACTCGTACCGTCGGCGCCGGCCATTGCCGGCAGACCGCCTCGAGGATCGCTCCGCCCGCCAGGGCGAGGTCGGCGCGGTCGTCGCCGTTGCATGGCAGGTGCGTTAGCTCCGCCACCGACAGGTTCGAGAGCTTGTCGCAGATTCGCAGGATCGAGTCTCGGCCGATACGCGAGCCGTCGACCAGGGTGCGATTGTAGCGCTTGAGGCCGAGATTGTGGGCGCTCACCGTCGTCACCGTTCCAGACGCGCCGACCATCTGGACTTCGCCGCGCGCGAGGGCCGAGCCGATTCCGTGCCGGGCGCAGAACGGCCGAAGGTCGGCCTGGATGCGCTCGACCATGTCGCCGTAGCAGGCGCGCGTCACCGCCCGTTCGCGCGGCTGGCCGCCGACGCAGGCCTCCGTTAGGGTCACGACACCCCACGGCACCGAGGTCATGCCGATCAGTTCCGTCGCCACGCAGCCCTCCCGTCCCTCGCGGCGGGTGATGCGAATCCAGCTCACTTCCGTCGAGCCGCCGCCGATGTCGATCAGCAGGCCGTAGGGGATTTCCGGATCGAGCAGATCCTCGCAGCTCGCCAACGCCAGCCGGGCCTCCTCGGACGGTGGAATGACATCGAAGCGAAGCCCGGTGCGCTTCTCGACCATCGTCAGGAAGTCCTCGCCGTTGCAGGCGCGGCGGCAGGCCTCCGTGGCGATGTGGCGGGCCCGGGTCACGCGATTGCGCCCGATCTTGGCCGCGCAAACGTCGAGCGCGCTCAAAGTGCGCTCGATTGCGTCCCCGCACAGCACGCCGCTCAGCGCCACCCCTTCGCCCAGCCTTACCGGCCGGGAATAGGCATCGATCACTTCGAAGCCCTCGATCGACGCCCGGGCCACCAGAAGCCGGCAATTATTGGTGCCGAGATCGATGGCCGCAAAGGTGTGTGCGAAACGACCGCTGTGCCAGCCCCCCTTTGGCGTGGATTCCCCGGTCATTTCCAACTCTTTCTTTGGGACGATGGTAACCGAGGCCGCGGTCCGACGCGAGGCCCGCTTGCCAAGCCGGCCGGGGGTCGCTAAATCCAGCCGCGGCCCGATTGGGGGATAGTTTAACGGTAGAACAATCGGCTCTGACCCGGTTAGTCTTGGTTCGAATCCAGGTCCCCCAGCCAGCCGCCTGCGCGGGTTTCTCCCCAGCGGCAGCCATTCAGAATTCCTTTGATTTTCTTGGCATTTAGGCCCGCTCGCCGCGGCGTTTGACCGTTCGGTCCGACGTCGCCGATCGCCGACGGTCACGGTCCGCGCAAATGCAATCCAGATCGCTTCAACCTTGTTGTCAGATACTCCAGATCGTCATGACCGGACGGCGAGAGCAGCTGTTTCCGGGCGTGGGCGAAATCGATTATCTATCCACCACCGCGCCCGGCGGCGACCGCCGTCTGATGGGGGGTGGCCTCCTAGCCCGGAGACCGGCTTGCCGTCCGCAGCCATATCGAACTGGGGAAGTGCCCGCCCGTTCCGGCACTCAGGCCGTCAATCTGGGTATCTGGCTTGTACTTCGGTATCAGGCCGCGAAGCGCCTCGGGACAGGCGTAGTGGATCATGCTCAAGCTGATTTCCACGCGATATCCGGGATTCCCAGTCAGGAATGCATACAGAAGTGCAGTTTCCTGGGCGAAGAACAGATCGTCGCTCGTCGTGTGCCGGCTGTAGTCGTAGGGAAAATAGATGTCGTGGAAGTGAACCCAGACTCCGGGAGCCAATCGCGGCAGCACCTCGTGAATCAAAAAGTTCACTTCGCTTCCAGGCTTGACCGCATGTGTTGAATCGATGAACAGCAGATCCCCTGCCGCCAGATCGGTCAGAATCGACAGATCGACCACTTGCGCCGGCTTGTCGATCAATCGAATCAGCCTGTTCTTGTCGGCTTCGAGCAAGTAGGCGCTGGGATACGGCTCGACACAAACGATATCCGGCCTGTAGTCGACCCATTCGGCGCCCCGCAGCATGATCGCGGTACTGACGCCGCAGCCGATCTGCACGATCCGCTTCGGCCTGTTCGTCGCGACGAAGGCAAACAGGACATCCGCCTCGATCTCGCCATAACCACCATCGGCGCCGCCACCCACGATCGAGTCCGCCAGGATGGACCTCGCTCGAAGGTGGGCGACATGAGGGGAGAGCATCGTGCCCAGAAGCGCGATCTGACGATCAGGATCGTTGGTGGCGATCGCGTGCATGCTCCGCGGCCGGCGCCAGTCGGTACGGCGCTCAAGGTCGGCAATATTCGGAATGCCGGAGTAGAAATGCTCGGGAACGACATTGACGCCGATCCGCTGGAGGATCCTGAAGCCTCGCTGCCACCAGCGCTTGATCAGTGTCTTGAACGTCCTGGTGTTCATGCCAGAGATCCCGGCCTGTCGGCTCAATCCGGGCGACAGACGAGCTGCGTGAAATGGGCTGCGGTCGGATCCGCGACCGGCACGCCTTCGACGGAAAAAGCCCGATAGTCGTGCCGCGTCAGCAGATCCCGCACAGCCTCGTGTTCCTCGTCGCTGTGCAGTTCGATGTAGATGACCGGCCTGCAGCGCCTTATGAGTTCATGTCCGCCCGCAAAGACCCCCGCTGCCCCTCCTTCCACGTCGATCTTCAGGAACGTGGGCGCGGGCCAGCCCTGCTGCTCGTAAGAGTCGAGCGCGAGCTGGCGAACCTCCATGACTTCGGCGTTGGCCAGATCCGCGTTGGCCGAACTCAGCCGGCCCA
>JAUXST010000909.1 GCA_030679805.1 Reyranella sp.
GGCAATGCGCGCATACGCTGTCGGCGGCGGCCATCGTCACCTACACCAACACCGGCTCGACCACTCTCCGCGCTGCGCGCGAGCGGCCCGACGTCCGCATCCTCTGCCTGACACCCAATCCCAACACCGCGCGCCGCATGACGCTCACCTGGGGTGTTCATCCGGTCCACGCAGAGGACGCGCACAATTTCGCCGACATGGTGCAGCGCGCCGTGCGGGTGGCGCGCAAGGAGGAAATCGCCAAGGAAGGTGAACGCCTGGTGATCACCGCCGGCGTGCCCTTCGGGACGCCAGGGGCCACGAATATCCTGCGGATCGCCTACGTCTGACATCTCTCGGGGATGGCGAAGGCTTCCCGGCCGTAATCTCTCGTGAAGACCCAACGAGAGGTTGTCATGCTCCGCCGTTCTTTTGCCTTATTCCTGCTCGCCGCGAGCCCGGCTCTGGCCCAGACCGGCAATGGCGAACAGAACCGTCCGCCTCGCCGCGAACCGCCGTTCGACCAGATCGCGCAGGACCTTGGTATTCCCGTCGACCGCGTGCGCGATGCCTTCCGTAAGGTGGGACCGCCCGCCCGAACCGAGCAGCCGCCGACCGAAGCCCAACTCCAGGCCCATGCCCAGGCGCTCGCCACGGCCATGAATGTGTCGCCCGATAAGCTCATGGTGGTGCTGGAGAAATACCGGCCAGGGCCGCCCTCCCAGCGGGGCGCCGGGCCCGGGAGCAAATCGTGAAAACCCGCGTCCGCCGCAGGCTGTCTTTGACCTGGATCGATTTCCTGGTCATCGCCGCCACCGTGCTGACCTTCGGGGCCGTCCTGATGGCGAACATTCCCAATGGCAAGAACTCGCTGCGGACGGGCGTCGTGCCATCGGATGTTCCGGTCGAGATCGGCCAGCTTCCCGATGACCCTGACCTTGTCCGCGCCCGCATCAGGCTCGCGATCGGCGGTCCCTGGGGTTAGCGGCCCGCGCTATTCCTTCGGCCGCTTGTCGATCACGCGCCGCGCCTTACCCATCGAACGCTCGACGGCTCCCGGACCGGCAATGTCTACTGTGGCCGACAAGCCGCACATCCCTTTCAAACGGCGTGCGAGTTCCGCCGCCGACCGCCCCGCGGCATCGCGATCGAGCAAGGCACGCGCCTCGACCCGCACCAGCAGATCGTCGAGTGCGCCGGTGCGGCTGAGTTCGATCACATAGTGGCCGCTCAGGGCGGGGTCGCGCAGGATCTGCTCCTCGACCTGGCTCGGGAACAGATTGACGCCGCGCACTATCAGCATGTCGTCGCTGCGACCGGTGATCTTGGCCATGCGCCGCATGGCAGTCACCGATCCCGGCAGCAGACGCGTGAGATCGCGCGTGCGGTAGCGGATGACCGGCATCGCCTCCTTGGTGAGGGTCGTGAATACCAGTTCGCCCGGCTGGCCGTCAGGCACAGGCGCGCCCGAGTCAGGGTCGACGATCTCGGGATAGAAATGATCTTCCCAGATTGTGGGCCCGTCCTTGGTCTCGATGAACTCGCAGGCCACGCCCGGGCCCATGACTTCGCTCAGGCCGTAGATGTCGGCCGCTTCGATCCCGAGCCGCCGCTCGATCTCGGCGCGCATGCTCTCGGTCCACGGCTCGGCGCCGAAAATGCCGACCCGCATCGCCGTCGCGCGCGGATCGACGCCCTGGCGCTCAAACTCGTCGGCGATGGCCAGCATGTAGGACGGCGTCATCAGTACCACGCGTGCACCGAATTCGGAGATGAGCTGGACCTGCCGCTCGCCGAAGCCGCCCGACATCGGCACGACCGTGCAGCCGAGCCGCTCCGCGCCGTAATGCGCGCCCAGCCCGCCGGTGAACAGGCCGTAGCCGAAGGCATTGTGAATGATGTCGCCCGGTCGGGCGCCGCCAGCATACAGGGACCGCGCCATCAGGTCCGACCAAGTGTCGATGTCGCGCGCCGAATAGCCCACCACCGTGGGCCGGCCCGTCGTGCCGCTGGAGGCATGCAGGCGCACGCATTGCTCACGCGGGATCGCCAGCATGCCGAAGGGATAGGCGTCGCGGAGGTCGTCCTTCGAGGTGAAGGGAAAGCGGCGAAGATCGTCCAGGTTCTTGAAATCGTCGGGATGAACGCCCACCGCCATGCACTTGGCGCGATACGGCGCCTGCCCCTCATAGGCTTGCCGCAAGGCGGCACCGAGCCGCTTCACTTGCAGGGTGCGTAATTCGTCGAGGGAGATTTTTACTTCGGGAAACAGTTCCGCCGCCATGACCTACTCGTGCTGCCTTTCCTGGAATCCGAACCGACGATATGCATAACCCAGGCCGATCAGCGCTGCGCCCAGACCGAGGAACGAGAAGACGCGCAGCAGGCCTGTCAGCCCGGCCATGTCGATCAGGAACACCTTGGCGACCACGATGCAGACCAGGATCATGCCGGCGTGCCTGAGTGCAGCGGCCCGGCGCAGGAAGCCCAGCGCCAGCAGGGCTGTGCCAAACAGCAGCCAGACGATCGAATAGGCGTAGAGTTCCAGCCCGTCGGCGGCGAAGCCGCTGCGCTCGAAGCCGGGATCGAACAGGTGCCGGACCTCGAGCGAGACATAGACGAAGGCCAGGATCGAGGCCGCGGCGTCGAGCAGCAGATCGACGTTGCGGTTGTCCTCGACGTCGACCCAGCGTCGCGCCAGCACCGCCATCGCAGCCGGCACGGCGTAGGCCAGGAGCATGCCATTGGCGATCGGCAGCTGCCCGAGATGCGCCGGCTCGAACACCGGGTTGGCGATCAGCACCTGGACCACCAGCACCGTCGCCAGCGCCAGTCCGCCGCTCAGCCGCCACGCCCACAGGGTCACCGGGTCGCGTCGCCGGCGCGTCATCCACAGCGCCGCCAACGCGAAGGCGCCCCAGATCGCGACATGGAACGAGCGTTCCAGGAAGCTCGCATCAGGGGTTTCCATCGAACCGGGCTGGAAGAGGCTGCGCACTTCGAGCGTCACCAGCACGAACGCCAGCAGTGCAACGGCCGCCTCCACCGCACGCACCAGCCGCACGTCGCCGGTCGGACGCAGGAACCGCAAGCCCACCAGGAGTGCTGCGATCGAAAGGCCGTATCCCCACAGGATCCAGTTGAAGACCGGCGTGACGCCGAGCGGATACCGCAACACCTCGGGATTGAGCACGAAGCGTACGACAACGACCGCCAGCAATGGCCAGCAGAGCTGACGCATCGCGCGCAGGTCGAGCGTCGCTGCGATGGCCGCCACCGCCGCGAGTTCGACGGCATAGGCCACCGTGATCCATTCGCGGCTGAGTTCCATCGGGATGGCAGCGGCGATGAAGAAGGTGACGCCGGCCGCGAGATATCCCAGCGCCTCGGTGGCGCCCGGCATGCTGTCACGCCAGCGCGCGAGTCGCTCGGCGCCAACCAGGAACGGCGCGGCGAGTCCGACGCTGATCAGGCCCCACGGCGTGCCCGTCGCCGTGCCACGCAGCACGTACCAGCACAGCAGGAAATGCGTGAACGCGGCGGCCACAGAAAGCGCCGCCCAGAATCCGGGCCGGCCGGCGTTCCACAACAGCGCGAAGGCCGCCGCCGCATAGAAGCCGCCGAAGAGAAGCGTGAGCCAGGCGAAGCGCTCGGCGTCCCAATCCGCCCCGGCGCCGCGCGTCGCCCCCCACCACAGCACGAGGGCCAGCAGCGATAGGCCCGGTCCGAGCGTTGCCGCATACTGGAAGCGCGGCGTCCAGCGGCCGAGCGCGTAGACGCCGGCGCCGTGCAGCGCCAGTGCCAGCCAGCCTGCCCTCTGTTGTCCACCGTCGTCGATCACGAGGCAGACCAGCAGCACGCCCGTGCCGGCGAGCGCTGCCCACACCAGTGCCACGACATCGTTCGGTGGATTCTCGCTTTCGGCCATCCGCTTCCAGGTCGCCCACACGAAGAGGCCGGCGACCGCCACCAGGAACAGCCCGACCCAATGCAACTCGCCGGCATCGCGCGGCGCCAGCATCCAGACGACCGTCCACAGTGCCGAGCCCGCCAGGACGCCCCAGCCCAGCGGCCACCAGCCCTTTATGCGGATGACGGCCAGCGTGCCGGCAGCGATCGCCAGCAGGTAGCCAAACAGCACCGGCGTGTTGGGATCGTTGCTGCCGATGATCGCCGGACTGGCGAAGCCACCGACGAAGGCGAGACCGGCCACGAAGATGCCATGGCGCAGCGACACACCGATGGCGAAGGCGGTCAGCGCGGCAGCGCCGCCGCCAGCGGCCACTTTCGAGATCATGCCGTAGAGCGCGACAGCCGAGAACAGCGAGCCGTAGAGCGCGGCGACCCCGGCGGCGGCCAGCGCCTGGGCCACGCGATCGTCACGGAGGCGCATCTTCTCGGCGCCGCCGATCAGCGCGAAGCCGAACAGCGCCGCCAGGATCACGCGCACCTCGGGCGAAAGATAGCCCTCCTCGATCGAGTAGCGGACCAGGAAGATCGCGGCCAGCGCCAGGGTGATCGCGCCCACCCACAGGAAGGCCCGTGCGCCCAGCCGCTGCTCCCAGCCGACCTTGGCCGGTTCGACGGCCAAGGTCGGCGGCAACGGTGGTGGCTCGGGCGCGACGTCGGCTGCGGGCTCCGGCTCGAACGGCGGCGCCGGCGCGGGCGGCAGCGATGGCTCGACGATGGGCTCGATGGCGGGCTCGGCGATGGGCGGCTCAACGACGGGCGGCGCAACAAAGAGCGGCGGCAGCGCCTCCGTCTGGAGGCTCTGCCGTCTCAGCAACGCCACTTCCGCCGTCAGCCGCTCGTTCGCCTCGCGCAGCCGCGACGTGCGGACCAGCGCCACGATGGCGACGATCGGCGTGCCGAGCGCCCAGACGACGGCGAGAAGACCGAGAAAGATCTCTTCCACGGAATCCTCGGCCGTTGCCTCTCCCCCTACTCCGCCGCGACGCGGGCGGGCTGGCGGACGAAGGCGGTGCGGTTGTCGCGGGCGACGATGCCGCGCTTCACCACCATCCGGTGGTTCTCCTTGCGGGCGGCGCGCTTGATGTCGCTGAGCGCATCGCCGTCGCACAGCACCATGTCGGCACTGTTGCCTTCCTTGATCCGGCCCTGGTCGGCCAGGCGCATCAGATCGGCCGCACTTGCCGTGGCAAAGAACAGAGAATCGCGGACCGAGATGCCGATGTCGCACATGTATTCCAGCTCGCGCGCGTTCTCGCCGTGGCGATTGTGCGGCGTGCCGGCGTCGGTGCCCATGGCGATGCAGCCGCCCGCCTTGTAGTACATCTTGGTCGCTTCAATGTGGCGATCGTACACACGGCGGGCCTTGTCGATCACATAGTCGGGAATCGAGCGGTCGCCGTCGTCGTAACCCTTCAGGATGTTCTTCACGGCCGCCAGCGTCGGCACCAGCCAGACGCCGCGTGCTTTCATCTCGGCGCAGCATTCTTCGTCCATGAAGATGCCGTGCTCGATCGAATCGATGCCACCGCGCACGGCGTTCAGGATGCCGAGCGCGCCCTGGGCGTGGCTGGCGCAGCATTTGTGGAAGCGATGCGCCTCGCTGATACCGGCCTTCATCTCCTCGGCCGAATAATGCGCATCCTCGGGATTGACGCCCGGTGTCATGACGCCGCCGGTCGCCATGATCTTCACCAGGTCGGAGCCGGCATGGACCTGCTCGCGCACCGCCTTCACGACTTCGTCGACCCCGTCGGCGACGCGCCCGTTGCGGTTGCCGTGGCCGCCGGTCATGCAGATCAAGCGGCCGGAGCAGCGCATGGTCGGTCCCAGGAATTTGCCGGCGTTGTAAGCGTCGCGCATCGCGAACTCGATATAGTCCTTGCCGCCGCAGTCGCGCACGGCGGTGATGCCGCCATCGAGCGTGTTGCGCATGAACTCCATGCCGCGCACCACGAGCTGGGCGGCGTTCAGGCGATCCTGCGCCGCCCCCGGATTGCCCTCGCCACCCAGGAGCGAATGGACGTGGCAGTCGATGATGCCGGGGATCAGCGTGCCGCCCGAGGTGTCGACCCGCTCGCCGGCGAAGCCTGCGAACTCAGCCGCCACCGCCACACGCTTGATCTTGCCGCCCTCTTCCAGGACCGCCTGCCCGTCCAGAACCTTCTCGCCATCGAACAGACGACCGCCGACATACAACGTAGCCATACGAAACTCCCGGAACTGAAATGCTGCCGCACTTTGCCTATACGCCCTGGGGCCGGCAAGCGCGGCAGACGCCCCCGATAGCTATGGAGCGCGAACGACGGTGTTGCCATGATCAAGGCATGAGAAGCGTGCCTGGCTCCGACAGGATCATGGAACAGCAGAGATATGCCACAGCATGGCGCAGTCTTCGCGCGAGAAGACTGGCGGTATGGGGGTTGCTGCTTGCCTGCATCGTGGTCGGGCGGGTCTCGGGGTGGAACAAGGATCTCCCGCACTACGCCTTGGAGTTCACCTTTGCGCTCACCGTCGGCGCCCTGCTGTGGAGCGCTGCCTTCCGATGCCCGCGCTGCCGGAAGTTCTTCCGATGGGGTCGGGCGAGGATCAATCCCCTGACGTCGAAATGCGTTCACTGCCAACTGCCGGTTGGCGCGAAACCGGATTGAACTTCCCGTCGGAGCAGTCGCGAAGCGCCTCGACGATCTCGCGGCCGACGACGGGAAGGTAGTCCGGCGCATAGTGGTTGAAATCGGTGCCGCCCTTGCCCAAGGCGCGGGACTGGCCGTCGCGGCCGACGAAACTCCGCGGATCCAGCACCGGCAGCCCGAGCGAGCGCGCCGCCTCGACCGTCTTCTCGATATGCTGCAGGCGCTCGGCGAGCAGGCTGCCGTCGGCTAGGCGCACCGCGACATGCGGCACGACCAGCAGCGGCCGCGCCACCAGCGCCTTCAGGCACGCCATCCCCTCGGCGATTTCCGCCACGGAGAGATACCGGAAGGCGAGTTCGCGCAGCACCAGGCGATGGCCCTCGCCGAACCGCCAGCGCGTCCGCCAGCGCGCGCGCAGCTCCGCCTCGACCCCCTGGACCAGCGCCTCCGACGGCCGCTGGCCGCGCTCGATCGCGAGCCACCATTCCTCTCCCGCCGCGCCGGTCCGCTCGCGGAGATGGCGATGAATTTCGTTCACATTCAGCGTCCAGCCGGCGGCCTCGTAGTGCTTGTCGGTGCAAATCTCGACCACCACATACTCGACCCGCCGCAACGGCAGAGGGATGCGGCGGCGCCAGCGCATGGCATTCTCGAAGGCGAACGGCCGGATTTCCTTCGGCATGGCGAGTTCGCCACGCCCGAGCCGCACGAGCTGGATCGCCTCGTGCACGTCGTGGACGAAGAGCGGCGGCCACACCCAGAAGAGACGGTTGAGATACTCGATCTCGCTCCGCGGCCGTGCGGCCTTCAGCGGATGGTGGATGCGGCACGATCCCAGGGCCAATACACGCATTCGGTCGTCCTGAACCAAGCGAGAGGTGACTAGATCACGACGACGGGCGGCCGCAGCCCAGCGGATCGGCCGGCCCATCGGTCCCGGATGCGCCGGCCAGCGCTTTCAGCCGCTCGATCTCGGCATCGATGCCGACGATGTGGGGATTCCATTTGCGGGCGAGTTCGAAGGCCGCGGCCGCGCGGGCGCTCTCGTCCATCTCGGCGCGGATCATGCCGAGGCCAGAGTAGGCCCCGAAGTGGCGCGGCTCGCGCTTGATGGTTTCGCAGATGTCGGCGAGCGAGGCCGGGAAGTTACCGAGCAGCCAATAGGCTGTCGCGCGCTTGTTCCAGGCTTCCGAGAACTCGGGCGCGACCTCGATCAGGCGGGTGAAGGTTTCGACCGAGGCCTTCAACTGCTGCTGCTGCATCTCGGCCATTCCCCGCAGCATCATTTCGCGCTGCTTCAAGTCGGGGACCATGGTCCACTGCTCCCAGATCGCCGCCTCCAGCGTCTGGATGGCGACCGGATCGGTGGCGGTCTGCAGCTTGGCGAAAAGCGTGTCGAGCACGGTGCCGCTCCCGGCGTTCTGCGCCATGACGTTGAGGCCCAGCATCAGGCCCAGCAGGGCAGCAAGGCAAGAGCGAAGAAGGGTCACCGTCCCTCCGACCGATTTCAGGTCAGGGCCGCCGGCTTGGGGCCGCCGGTCGCCCAGTCCAGCAGCTCGACGGTATGGGCAATCGGTATGCCGGTGCCGGAAGCGATGTTACCGATGCAGCCGAAGTTGCCGGCGGCGATCACGTCGGGCCGCACGCTCTCGATATTGGCCACCTTGAGATCGCGCAGGCGGCGCGACAGGTCGGGCTGCAGCACCTGGTAGGTGCCGGCCCAGCCGCAGCAGAGATGGCCCTCGGGCACGTCCTTCACGCTGAAGCCCGCGTCGCGCAGCAGCTTCTTCGGCAATGCGTCGAGCTTCTGGCCGTGCTGCATCGAGCAGGCCGAGTGATAGGCGACAGTGAGCGGCTGCGGCGTCACGTTGCTGAGTCCGACCTCGGCCACGACCTCGGTCACGTCCTTCGCCAGCGCCGCCACCTGCTGCGCCTTCTCGGCCCAGATCGGATCGTCGGCCAGCATGTGGCCGTAGTCCTTCACCGTGGTGCCGCAGCCCGAGGCGTTGATCACGATGGCGTCGAGGCCGGCTCCGTCGATCTCCGCCAGCCAGGCGGTGATGTTACGCTTGGCGAGGTCGATCGCCTGGTCGTTGCGCCCGACATGCAGCACCGAGGAACCGCAGCAGCCCGAGCCCGCAACGTTCACGACCTCGATGTCTAGGCGGGTCAGCAGCCGCACCGTGGCCTCGTTGACCTCAGGTGCCAGCACCTGCTGGCCGCAGCCCGGCATCAGCGCCACACGCTTGCGCTGCAGGCCCAGCGCCGGAAAGACCTGTGGCCGGTCGACCGGCGACGGCGTCGGCACCTTGTCGGGCACGGCCTCGAGCATGGCACGGAGCCGGCGCCGGAAGGTGGCACCGCCGGGATCGGAACTGGTCACGGGCAAGAGCGGTGCCAAAGGCTTGGCGAGCCAACCCAGCACCATGGCCCAGCGGAAGACCGCGGGGCGCGGCATGAGATAGGCCAGCACCCCGCGCATGAAACGGTCGGGCAGCGTGCGCGTAAAAGTCTCTTCGATGTGATGCCGGCCGTGGTCGACCAGATGCATGTAATTCACGCCCGAGGGGCAGGTCGTCATGCAGGAGAGGCACGAGAGGCAGCGATCGATGTGCCGGACTTCCGTGGCGCTCGGTGCCCGGTCATCCTCGATCATCGACTTGATGAGATAGATGCGCCCGCGCGGACTGTCGCGCTCGTCGCCCAGCAGCACGAAGGTCGGGCACGTCGCCGTGCAGAACCCGCAATGCACGCACTTGCGCAGGATGTCGTTGCTGCGTGCGGTCTCGGGATCGGCAA
Source organism: Reyranella sp. (assembly GCA_030679805.1). Classification (GTDB taxonomy): domain Bacteria; phylum Pseudomonadota; class Alphaproteobacteria; order Reyranellales; family Reyranellaceae; genus Reyranella. The sequence goes on from JAUXST010000909.1 coordinate 9,381, forward strand.
GCTGGGCCAAGGTGAAGTGGGTTTGCATGGGCGTGAGTAGTTCCGAACGACCCCGCCTACCTCACCCTGAGGAGGCGCGAAGCGCCGTCTCGAAGGGTGGGATCAACGGTGCTGTAGCCCATGCTTCAAGACGGCCACTGCGTGGCCTCCTCAGCATGAGGTCCTTTTCGTGCATCTAACTCATCCGTCCCGGATTGAAGAGGCGCTTGGGATCGAAGCTCTCTTTTACGCGCGATGCGAGGGCAGCAAGAGCAGTCGGCTGTGGTTGGAAGACAGGCACGGCTGCACGCACGGCTTCGGGCGCTCGGATCAGCGTCGCGTGGCCGCCCTTGACGCCGATGGCGCCGCGCACGATCGCATGGTCGGCATCGACGCTCGGCGGCAGCGCCAACCAGATGAGGCCACCCGACCAGTCGTAAAAGGCTTCAGCCAACGGACGCAACGCCTTGATGCGCGCCACAATGGCCGGGCCCTCGGTGGGCGGGCAAGAAATCTTCCAGACCACGGCGTCGGGCGGCGCCTTGAGCGGCGCCACGTCGCGCACCTCACGCCAGAAGACACGGCTTTCGAGCGTGCCCAACTCTTCCATTCGCGCACCCGTCTCGATCAGCAGTTCACGCAGCGCCGTCAGACGCGCCTCGACCGAGGGCGCCACACCTTCGATGCGGAGCGCCGTCTTACCGGGCAGATGGGCCGCACCCGAGACCTCGTGCGGACTGCCGAGCGCGGCGCACATCGCCCGCACCGCGGTCGCGTCGTCGAGGCCCAGCAGCAGGAGCGTGCGGGTCTGGTCGGGCGCCGGCAGCACTTTGACCGAGACCTGGTCGAGCACCGCGAGCGTCCCCCAAGAGCCCGCGAGCAGCTTGGAGAGGTCGTAGCCGGTGACGTTCTTCATCACCTTGCCGCCCGACTTGAAGCTCTCGCCGCGGCCGTTGACGCCGCTGAAGCCCAGCAGGTGATCGCGCGCCGCACCGGCGGAGAGCCGCCGCGGTCCCGCGAGATTGCCCATGACGGCACCAACCAGCGTTCCCTGCCCTGCCTCGCGACCGAGCAGCGGCCCGAGATCGGGCGGCTCGAAGGCCAGCATCTGGTTGCGTTGGGCGAGCAGCGCCTCGATCTCGCTGATCGGCGTGCCGGCGCGTAGCGTGACGACCAGTTCCTCGGGCGCGTAGTCGACGACGCCGCTCAGGCCGGAGAGATCGAGCACCTGCCCGCAGACCATGGGCTTGCCGAGGGCGATCTTGCTGCCCTGCCCGCGCACGTCGAGCGTCGTGCCCTCGTTCAACGCCCACTCCACTGCCTGCCGCAGCTCCTCAGGCGACCGCGGCTTGATCGTGCTCGTCATTGGACCGCGGGCCTCCAGGCCCGCTCATGCTCTTCTGAGCGGGCTCCGCGCGGAGTAATCTCCGCGCTTTTGAGGTCCGCGGTCCAGCTTGAGATCACGTCAGAACCGCGGGATGTCGGGGAACGGCAGTTTGTTGTGATGCACCACAACGCGGCCCAGCTCGGCGCAGCGGCGGAGCTGAGGGAAGACCTTGCCGGGGTTCAACAGGTGGTCGGGGTCGAACGCACACTTGAGGCGCATCTGCTGGTCGAGATCGATCTCGGTGAACTGCACGCCCATCAGGTCGCGCTTCTCGATGCCGACGCCGTGCTCGCCGGTCAGCACACCACCCACCCGCACACAGAGCCGCAGGATGTCGGCGCCGAATTCCTCGGCGCGGTGCAGCTCGTCGGCGTCGTTGGCGTCGAACAGGATCAGCGGATGGAGGTTGCCGTCGCCGGCGTGAAAGACATTCACGACGCGCAGGTGGTGCTTCTTCGACATCTCGCGCATCTCGGCCAGCACCTCGACCAGCCGGCCGCGCGGCACCGAGCCGTCGAGACACATATAGTCGGGCGTGATCTGGCCGACGGCGGGGAACGCGGCCTTGCGGCCGGCCCAGAACAGCTCCCGTTCCTGCTCATCGTTGCTGACGCGCACCGTGGTGGCGCCGCGACCGCGCGCGATCTCGGCCACGCGCTCGACCAGGTAGTCGACTTCGACCGGAGGGCCGTCGAGTTCGACGATCAGCAGGCCTTCGGCATCGAGCGGATAGCCCGCGCCGACATAGGCCTCGGCACACTTCACCGCGTCCTTGTCCATCATCTCCATGCCGCCGGGGATGATACCCGAGGCGATGACGGCCGCGACGCAATTGGCCGCACCCGCCTCGGTCGGAAAGCCAAGGAGCACGGCCCGCGCCGTCGTCGGCTTGCGCAGAAGTCGCACCGTCACCTCGGTGACGACACCCAGCAGGCCCTCGGAGCCGGTCATGACGCCTAAAAGATCGTAGCCCTCGGAGTCGAGATGCTTGCCACCGAGGCGCACCACCTCGCCGGTCATCAGCACCATTTCGATGCCTAAAAGGTTGTTGGTGGTGAGGCCGTACTTCAGGCAATGCACGCCGCCGGAATTTTCGGCGACGTTGCCACCGATCGAGCAGGCGATCTGCGAGCTGGGATCGGGGGCGTAATAGAAGCCCTCGTGCTCGACCGCCTTGGAGATGCCGAGGTTGGTGACGCCGGGCTGCACGCGGGCGCAGCGGTTGGCGTAGTCGATTTCCAGCACGCGGTTGAACTTGCCCAGGCCCAGCAGGATGGCGTCGCCCACCGGCATGGAGCCGCCCGACAGCGAAGTGCCGGCGCCGCGCGGCACGACCTTGACCTTGTTGTCCTGGCAATAGCGCAGGATGGTGGAAACCTGTTCGACCGTCTCGGGCAGGACCACGACCAGCGGCATCTGGCGGTAGGCCGAGAGCGCATCGCATTCGTAGGGGCGCATGCCTTCGAGGTCGTCGATCACGCCCTCGCCCGGGACGATCGCCCGAAGCGCTGCCACGATCTCGGACCGGCGGGCGAGAATGGCGGGATCGAGCGGCGGCATCTGCATGCTTCGCTCATACGCCAAATAAAAAAGCGGCGGAAGCCGAGGGCTCCGCCGCCTTGATCACAGAGACGCTAATCCGACGCTTGGCCGGCCAGTTATCCTTGGCGAGCCTTGAAGCGCGGGTTGGTCTTGTTGATGACGTAAACGCGGCCCTTGCGGCGCACGATGCGGCAGTCCTTGTGACGGAGCTTCACCGACTTGAGAGAATGACGGATCTTCATGGCCCTAACTCAACAAAAAGCCCCGGCCGGGCCGGGGTGAATTCCAAAAGCGCGCGGAAAATACGGACCCGAGGCCCGCCCGTCAACCCATTGATTTTCCGCCCAACTTGGCTGCCATCGACCCCGCTCCGATCGGCATCTCAGGGAGAATTTATCAATGATCATAAGGGCTTGGACACTACCGCCCGTCTCGCAGGTCGGCAACACAGTCGACGCTCAGTTCCAGGCTGCGGGTGAGGAAGTCCTCGATCACCGTGAGTTCGTCCGCGCTGAACTGCGACCACAGCGCGATCATGCGCTTCTGCATCGGCGCATAGACCTTGGCGATCTCGACGATCGCGCCTTCGCGAATGCGCACGAGGACGCGGCGCCGATCGGCCGGATCGTCGATCCGCTCGACATAGCCCGCACGCTCGAGCCGATCGATCAGGGCCGTCACCGCACCCGACGTCAGCCCGGTCGCGGCGGCAAGCTGGCCGGCCGTGACCTGGCCCTGGAGCTGGATCAGGTCGAGACCTTCGAGATCGGTCGTATTGAGGCCGAAGCGCGCCGCCACGGTCTGGCTCACGATGACGCTCTGTGCGCCCATGCGCCGGACGATGTTGCCGATACGGCCTACCAGCTTGAGGTTGGCATGATTGAAGGGGGCCGATCCCCTCTTGTTTGCGGGCATCGTCTCAGCCCAGCCGTGCAGCGGCGGCAAACGCCGTCAGGAGCGCGCCACAGGTGATGAGATCGAGCGGCAGGCGGAGCCGGCTGCGCCGCGTCCAGGCGCGTGCCGCAGCCTCGCTCACCGTGGCCGGATCGGCCTTCTCGAAGGCGAGTGCCTTGGGGATGAAATCGAAGCTCGACCACAGGCGCATGACGGCATGGCTTGCCAGCCCCACCAGCAGGGCATCGCGCACCGCGGACTGCGACCAGGCGACAACCAGCGCCGCGATCAGCGTCACCTCGAAGGCGACGTGGATGGAAATCCAGAAGCGCTTGCGCGAGATGCCACCGCGCGCCGGCTGAACCAGGTCCGGACGCTTGGGCCAGAAGGGATCGACGACCGCGAATTCGTAGAGACCGCCGCCCACGCTCGCCAACGCGAGCGCGGTGGCCAAAGCCACAATCACCAGCATGAGTTCCCTCGTCGAATTTGATCTATTTGTCTCTATTATAAAGATATTTTACTGTAAAGGTATATGAGACAAAGTTGTCCCGTCGGAATCCGCGCTAGAGTGTCAGCATGAACAGAATATCCCGCCGACGCCTGCTCGCTCAGGCAACCACCGCAACCGTTGCCGCAACCGGCGTCAGCCTGTCGCACGCCTTTGCCCAGACGACGCCCTTTCCTGCCCGGCCGATCCGCATCCTGGTGGGCTTCGCCGCCGGCGGCGGCAACGACGTGGTCGCCCGCATCGTGGCCCAGAAGCTGTCCGAGGGGTCGCTCGGGCCGGTACTGGTCGACAACCGCACCGGGGCGAGCGGCCTGATCGCGGCCGACATGCTGGCCAAGTCGGCGCCCGACGGCACGACCTTGATGGTGGCCTCGCAGACGACCTACGCGGTGGCGCCCGTCCTCTACGCCAAGGCGGTCACGTTCGACGCCACGCGCGATGTCACCGGCGTGGCCATGCTCGGGGCCTCGCCGCTGGTGCTGGTGGTCCATCCGTCATTTGCCGCCAAGACCGTGCGCGAACTGATCGCCATGGCCAAGGCCCGGCCCGGCGAACTCAACATCGGCTCGGGCGGTGTCGGCACCACGCCGCACATGGCGGCCGAGCAGTTCATGTTCGACGCCGGCATCCGCATGACGCACGTCCCCTATCGCGGCGAGGCGCCGGCGATCACCGACCTGCTGGCCGGGCAGTTGCCGCTGTTGTTCGCCAACCTCTCGGCGATCACGGGCCATTTGAAGTCCGGCACACTGCGCGGCCTGGCCATCACCTCGCGACAACGCGCGCCCGGATACCCCGACCTGCCGACCGTCGCCGAATCGGGGCTGCCGGGTTTCGAGGTCGAGACCTGGTTCGGCCTCACCGCTCCCGCCGCGACGCCGCGCGAGATCGTGCAGCGGCTCAACGCCGAGGTGCTGAAGGCACTCGCCGTCCCCGACCTGCAGAAGCGCTTCGCCGAACTCAGCCTGACGGCAAGCCCCGGCACGCCCGAGGCACTCGATGCCACCATCAAGGCGGAGATCGCCCGGGCCCGCGAGACGATCAGCCGCGCCGGCATCAAGGCCGCGGATTGAACGGGAGAGCAGCGTCATGAGCGACCACTCCTACGACATCGACATCGTCATCCAGGGCTTTCCGGGAAAGTCCGTGTGCCACGGCGGGCTGGGCTGGAGCACCGTCGTGCTGCTGCGCGGCCATGGCCGCGTGGCGCTGGTCGATACCGGCACGTTCGGCATGCGCCGGATGCTGATCGAGCGACTGGCCGAGCGCGGCCTCACCCCCAAGGACGTGACCGATGTGCTGCTGACGCATTCGCATCACGATCACTCGGTCAACTGGACGCTGTTCCGCCACGCCCGCATCGTCGTCGGCGCCACCGAACTCGACTGGTCGCTGGGCGAACCGTGGGGCGAGACGCCGGTTCCGGAACTCTACATGCGCGAACTCAGCCGCTGGCCGAGTCTGGCGCGGGCCAAGGACGGCGACGAGGTTCTGCCTGCGGTGTTCGCCCATATGGCGCCCGGCCACACGCCGGGCTGCCTCGTCTATGTCGCGCACGACCGGCGGCGCGACATTATCTTCACCGGTGATGCCGCCAAGAATCGGGCCGAGCTGCTGTCGCGCAGCGCCGACATGACCGACAGTGCCGAGCAGACGCGCCAGTCGATGGCCATGATCTGGGAATTCTGGCGCCGGCGGCCCGGCAACATCCTGGTGCCCGGCCACGACCTGCCAATGACCCAGCAGGACGGCCGCACGTCCTACATCGGGCGGCGCGAGGCGGCGATCGCCACGTGGTATGGCGACAACCTCGAGCAGACGACGCTGATCGAACTCACGCGCGAGCGCGTGGCCGCCGTTCTGGCGGCCGGCTAAACCGATCGAGGATACGACATGTCCAAGCTCATGCTCGTCCAGACCAACAAGATCGTCGAAGCCGCCCTCGCCAAGGCGCGCGAGATGAAGATCAAGCCGCTGGCCGTCGCCGTGCTCGACGACGCGGGCCACGTGAAGTCGCTGCAGCGCGAGGACGCAGCCAGCATGTTCCGCAACGACATCGCCGTCGGCATGGGCGACGAGGACGAAGCCGCCTGCATCGCGGGTATCGAGGCGGCGGGGCTGGTCGCCGGCTGAGGCCCCTACTCCTCCGGCTCCTACTCCTCCGGCTCCGTCGTGAAGGTGAGCGGATGGCCGGCGCGGCGACCGAGGTCGGTCGCCTCCGAGGCCTTGGTCTCGGCGATCTCGCGGGTGAAGACGGCGACGACGCAGGCGCCGCGCTGGTGGGCCGTCAGCATGATGCCGTAGGCCTCGTCCTCAGTGGTGTGAAACACCGCCTTCAGCACCATGACGACGAACTCACGCGGCGTGTAGTCGTCGTTCAGCAGGATGACCTTGTGCAGCGGCGGCTGCTTCGTCTTGGGCTTGGCGATGGTCTCGGGCTTGACGTCGATGTCGCTCATCGGCCCCTCCCACACTCCTCTCGTCGCCCGAGCCTGCCGCGTTTTGCGGCCGCTGTCAGCAGGGCTCAGATCGGGGAGATCGAGCGGTGCTTGGGCGGATGATCAAGCGGGCGGCGCGGCTGCGTGCTGTCGAAGATCTCGACCAGGCGGCGGCGCGTGTCGCGCGGATCGATCAGGTCGTCGACGCCGAAGCCCTCGGCGGCGCGTAGCGCCCCGATGCGGGTGCGGGTCTCGTCGATCATCTGCTGGCGGCGCGCCTTCGGATCGGGAGCGGCTTCGTAGTCCTTGCGGAAGGCGACATCGATCGCGCCCTCGATCGACATGGCACAGATCTCGGCCGAGGGCCAGGCGAGGCAGGCGTCGGCCGAGAAGCTGCGGCCGCCGCACATGGCGTAGTAGCCGAGGCCATAGCCCTTGCGCAGCACGAGCGAGACGCGTGGCACGCTGGCGTGGCCCCATTCGTAGATCAGCTTGGCGCTGCGCCGCCCCAGGCTGGTCCGCTCCGCGCCCGAGCCGATGGAAAAGCCCGGCACGTCGATGAAGGAAACGATGGGCAGGCCGAAGGCATCGCAGAGCGCGATGAAATGCGCACCCTTGTCGCAGGCATCCGAGTTCAGCATGCCGCCCAGCCGCAGCGCCTGGTTGGCGATGAAGCCGACGGGTCGCCCGCCCAGCCGCGCGAAGGCCGTCACGAGATTGCCAGCGAAAGTGGGCTTCAGCTCGAACACCGAGCCCTTGTCGGCGATCAGCGCCAGCACCTTGCGCACGTCGTAGGCCTTGCGCGTGGAGATCGGCACGAGATCGAGCAGCGCATCTTCAATGCGCGGGATCGGGCGCGGATGGGCTGCGACCTGCTGCGGCGCACGCGCATTGCCCGGCAAGTAGGAGAGGAACCGGCGCGCCGCGGCAAAGGCCTCGTCCTCGTTGGCGACGCCGAGATCGGCGATGCCCTGGCGATCGACCTGCACGTCGGCACCGCCCAGTTCCATCGTGTCGATATCCTCGCCGGTCGCCGCCTTGACCAGCGCCGGGCCCGCGATGCCCATGGTCGACTGGCCGCGCACCATGACGACCAGGTCGGAGAGGCCGGCATAGTTGGTCGGGCCGGCAAAGCCTGCGCCCAGCATCAGCGCCACCATGGGAACCCAGCCCGAAGCGCGGGCAAAGTCGTGGAAGGTGGTGTTGGCCTTGGCGAAGTGGCGGGCGTCCTGGCCGTCCTGGATGCGATGGCCGCCGCCGTCCAGCATCATCACCAGCGGCACCCCGCGGGTGATGGCGATCTGCAGCGCGCGATGGATCTTGGCGCTGCCCAGGATGCCGGAGCTGCCGCCGAATACCGAGAAGTCCTGCGACACGACCATGACCGGCCGACCGTCGATCAGGGCCGTGCCGGTCACGACACCGTCGGCCGGCGACTTGGCGCGCACGGAAGCCGCGTCCTCCTCGCCCCCCGCGACAAGGGCGCCGACCTCGGAGAACGAACCCTCGTCGACCAACCGGGCGATCCGCGTGCGCGCACTCAGCTTGCCGCGCTTGGCAAGCTTCTCGATCGCCGGCGCACGGGCCTCGTCCAGAAGTGCCGCGCGCGCCGCCTCGAGTTCGTCGATGCGCTGGCGCATCTCAGTACGGCTCTTTCAGGAACCGCTCGACCAGACGGTCGGCGCGGCTGCGGTCGGTGAACGCAAGATGGCGCGCCAGATTGCGCGGCGACGACGCCAGATAGAAGCGCTCGTACTGTTCGTTGCGGCTGGCGAGCGCGCTGCCGGCAAAATCCCAGGCGAGGCGGAAGACGCGGATGCGTTCCTCGGCCGCCATGCCCTTGGCGCCGGGCAGATAACGGTCGATCAGTGGCCGGAGTTCGGGGTCGGCGAGCTGCGCCGACATCGGCGCGGCCAGCAGATTGTGCGAGCCGATCAGGCGCAGGATCTCATTTACCCGCGGCATCCAGATCGGCAGCATCGCGCGCAACGCATGCAGCGGCGCCGAGGCCGGCGTCCAGGTCCCGCCGGGCCATTCCCGCGCCTCGGCTTCCGCGGTGGCCACGGCCGCGCGCGTGAACTCGGCATAGGCCCAGATCTCGCCGATGACACGCATGGTCTCGGGGTCTTGCGCATTGATCGCCGCCGCCATGCGCAATGCCAGCCCCCAGGCGAAGTCGAGCTTGGTCGAGGCCCGTATCATGGTCTGCTGCTGGACGTTGGGCGGCCAGCTCGTGGTCATCACTGTATTGTAGGCAGTGCGGTTGGCGTCGATGAACACCCGGTCGCGCGGCACCTCGACGTCGTCGAAGATCACGAAGGCGTCCTGCTCGTCGAACCGGCCCGACAGCGGATGGTCGAAGCGGTTGTCCGGGGTCGACATGCTGTCGCGGCACAGAAATTTCAGCCCCGGCGCGCTCATCGGCACGCAGAAGGACAGCGCATAGGCATCGGCGCCCTCGGGCAGCGGTGCCGCCGGATAGACCGCGATCTCGTCGGCGAATGGCGCGAGCGTGGCGAGCACGCGCGCGCCGCGGACCACGATGCCGTGCTCGGTGTCGGCAACCTTGCGTAGCGCGTGGACGTTGTCGGCTCGTGGCGCATCGCCCGTCGCCTTGTCGACGGTCGGCTGAACGATGGTGTGGGTGAGCGAGATATCGCCGCGGCGCAGGAACTTCTGGTAGGCGATCAGCCGCTCTGCACCGGCCTCGTTGCCGTTCGTCCCCCATTCGTCGGGCCGGGCAGCGAACCCCGCGTAGGTGACGTTCATGTAGTCAGGCGTGCGGCCCATCAGGCCGACCGAGAATTCCGCGACCTGGCGCAGCGCTTTGCCACGCCGGGCAAGATCGTCGCGCGAGCGCGGGATCATGTGGCTGACGCCGATCGGCTCGCCGGTCTCGGGATCGGGCATCAGGCAGGTCGCGGCGTGCGTGTGCTGGAGGTCGTAGACCTCGGCCAGCGCATGGGCGGCACCGCGAAGCTTGGGGTGGTCGACGACGTCGGCCACCCGCTCGCCGTCGACCCATACCGCGCGCGGCCCGCGAAGGCCTTTTAGGAACTGTTCGCCCGTCCGTGCCGGCATTGGATCACCTCAGGTCTGTCG
>JAUXST010000933.1 GCA_030679805.1 Reyranella sp.
GCGTAAAAGGCTCGACATTGGACTATGAGGCCGACGTCGATGCGACCCTGGACCGCCTCGCCGACCATATCGAAAAATATATCGACTGCGATCGGCTGCTCGCACTGGCGCGCGAGCCCCGCTTCAAAACATCAAACTGACCACCACGATGACGACAAGCGTCGCGATCTGCAGACCACAGGCGGCGCGATAAAGATCGAGCGCCGCGCGGATGTCGTGGGCGGCAAGGTCGTGGCGTCCCTCGCCCACCCAGCGCTCGGCGACTTCGACGCCGTCGTAGATACGCGGCCCGGAGAGCTGGATGCCGAGCGCACCGGCCATGGCAGCCTCGGGCCAACCGGCGTTAGGCGAGCGATGATGGCCGGCGTCGCGGAACAGCACCTCGACCGCCCGACGGGGCGACAGGCCCGGCGACAAGGATGCGGCCAGCACCAACCAAAAGGCCGAGAGCCGCGACGCCGGCAGATTGACGAGATCGTCGAAGCGCGCCGAGGCCCAGCCGAAGGCGAGGTAACGCTCGGACTTATGGCCGATCATGCTGTCGGCGGTGTTGACGGCCTTGTAGGCGATGGCGCCGGGCAATCCCCCGACCGCCATCCAGAAGAGCGGCGCCACCACGCCGTCGGAGAAATTCTCGGCAAGACTCTCGATTGCGGCTCGGCTCACGGCAGCCTCGTCGAGCGCGCGCGTGTCGCGGCCGACGATCATCGACACCGCCCGCCGGCCCGCCTCGATGCCGTCGGCTTCGAGCACCGACGCGACGGCTGCGACGTGGGTGTAGAGGCTGCGTTGCGCCAGCATCGAACTGCCGGCCACGCCGCACAGCAGCACGACCACGATGCCATGAAAGAACTCTTCGAGGACGGCAGTAATGACCAGACCCGAGAGGATGCCGACGGCCAACAGAAGAACCAGAACGTAGACGCCGCGCCAGCGCCGTTCATCGTAGGACAGCGCCTCGGAATTCCACGTCTTGTCGCACCATGCTATGAGCGCGCCGATCCAGGTCACGGGATGGCCGATCCGGCGATAAAGACCGTCCGGATACCCGACGACCGCTTCGGTCACGACGGCAATGAGGGCAAGGGCGACGAACATGGGTGCTTTGCCTATCACGGCGGCCACGGCCGTCAAACCGGTGGCCCATGGCGGCGACGTGAGCGAGGTGCGGCGCCGCTATCCCGACGCGCCGGAACCGTGGATCGATCTCTCGACGGGCATCAACCCGGTTCCCTACCCGGTGGCGCCTCTGCCGACGGAGGTCTGGTCGCGCCTGCCCACACGACAGCAGGAACACGCGCTGCTCGAGGCCGCCGCGCTCCGATACGGCGTTCGCGATCTCGCGACGATCGCCGCGGCGCCCGGGACGCAGGCCCTGATCCAGCTGCTGCCGCGGATCGTTCCCAAATCCCGCGTCGCCATCGTCGGACCAACCTACGACGAGCACGAGACATGCTGGGTCCGGCAGGGGCACGAGGTCGGCGTGGTCGCGAGTATCGACCAAGCCGCGGGCGCCGATGTCGTGATCGTCGTCAATCCGAACAACCCGACCGGCTTGCTCCTGCCGCCGTCGGCGTTCCGTCCCAAGGACGGCCTGCTGGTCGTCGATGAAGCCTTCGTCGATCTGCTGCCGCGCGACGCAAGCCTCGCCGCCGATCTGCCGGCCAACACCATCGTCCTGCGCTCGTTCGGCAAGGCCTATGGCCTGGCTGGCGTTCGGCTGGGATTCGCCATCGCGGACAAGCCCGTCGTCGATCGGATCCGCGACGAACTCGGGCCGTGGGCGGTATCGGGCCCGGCGCTCGAGATCGGCCGCCGGGCGCTGGCGGACTCGGCCTGGCTGGAGGCTGCTGCGGCCCGCCTCGCCGACGATCGGCGGAAGCTCGACTCCTTCCTCGTATCGGCGGGCTGCGAGATCGTGGGCGGCACGCCGTTGTTCTGCCTGGCCCGTCATCCCGACGCCGCGGGATTGGCCGACAGGCTGGGACGGCAGGGCATTCACGTTCGCCGGTTCGCGCGCAACCCGCAGTGGCTGCGCTTCGGACTCCCCGCCAACGCCACCGAGTTCAACCGTGTTCAAGCAGCCTTCGTCTAGGATCGATCCTTCGTCACCTGCAACCGCGAAGGCTGCGGGTCTTCGCCGGTTCGTTCCGCTATGATTTCCACTCAAAATCAGGAGGGAGGACCGATGCCGCGACTGGGATATCTGCTGCCGACACGTGAGCGGGTCATGGAGGGACGGCCCGAGACCGCCTCGCTGTTGGCGCTCGCCGAACGCGCCGAGGCGCTGGGCTTCGATTCCGTTTGGGTGGGCGATTCGCTGCTTGCCCGGCCGCGACACGACCCCCTCACCCTGCTCGCCGCGGTCGCGGCACGGACACGGAAGGTCGAGCTCGGCACCGCGGTGCTGCTGCCTGCGCTGCGCAACCCCGTCGTGCTCGCCCAGCAAGTGGCGACGCTCGACCGCATCTCCGAGGGCCGGTTGATCCTGGGCGTCGGCATCGCCGCCGACCTGCCGAACATCCGCGCCGAGTTCGAGGCCGCGGGCGTGACGTTCGACAAGCGGGTCGGCCGGATGGTCGAAGGCCTGGCACTCTGCCGCGCGCTGTGGACCGGCAAGCCTGTGGAGTGGCCGGTAGTGGGCAAGGAAGGACGCTGGAAGGTCGCGTCCAGCGTGCTCGGCCCGACGCCGCATCGGCCGGGCGGCCCGCCGATCTGGGTCGCCGGCGCGGTCGCCTCGGCGCGCGAGCGGATCGGCCGGCTGTACGACGGCTGGTTCCCCAACTCGCCGGGCGTTGCGGAATATGCCCCGCAATGGGCCGACGTGAAGCAGGCGGCACGCGCCGCCGGACGCGATCCCGACGCGCTCACCGGCGCCATGTACCTGACGCTCGCGATCGACGACGACGCGGCCGGCGCCGACGCGAGGCTCAACGCCTATCTCGAAAATTACTACGGCCAACCCGCCGGCGTGCTCCGCCAGCGGCAGATGTCCTACGCCGGCCCAGCCGCTGGTGCTGCGGCCTGGATCAAGAGCTATGCGGACGCCGGCGCCAGCCACCTGGTCTTGCGCTTCGCCGGCGACCACGAACGCCACCTCGAGACCGTGGCGCGCCTGCGCCACGATCTCGGCTGGTGACGCGGGCAAACTCCCTGCCCATGTCCTGGCCAAAGTCCCACGTGCCTTTTCACGACCTCAAGGGCCGTTCGATGCCGTGTTTTCACGGCTTTCTCGCATTATTTGTGGACGCCTGAATGTAACGCGTTCTGTCCGGAAACCTGTCCGGGGCAGCGTCGCAAACCGGTCGCCCGAGCCGACGTTCGCCGTCGGCATTGTTTGCTGTTTGGGTCTCTGTCTCGTTGTCGAAGGCATGGTCAGGACCATGCCAAGGCGCAGCGCTCTCTGAAGAGCCTTTGGGGCACGCCGGGGGGAGTCCCGGTGGCACGGACGCCTCACATTGGATTTCCAGGCCAGTGGGAGTGCCCA
>JAUXST010000945.1 GCA_030679805.1 Reyranella sp.
AAGCTGACCCTCGAACCCAAGTTCTTTCCCTGCAACGAAGTGCCCGCGGCCAAGTGCGTCATCGCCCTGCGGGAGCAGGGCCGCATGGCCGACGCGATCAAGGTCGCGCATGCCGTGATGGCCGCGATCTGGGCCGAGGAAAAGAACCCCGGCGATCCCGCCACCTTGAAGCAGATCGTGGCCGGCTGCGGCCTCGACGCCGACGCGGTGATCAAGGCGAGCGAAGCGCCCGACATGGCCGACAAGCGCGAGGCCTACACCAAGCACGCGATCGCCCAGAACGTCTTCGGCGCGCCGTCTTTCGTCATCGACGGCGAGATCTTCTGGGGCCAGGACCGGCTCGATTTCGTCGATCGCAAGCTCGCCTCCTAGAACGCCGGCTCCCCGCACGCCGGAGAGCCGTTATCCTGATCGCGTGTCACACGCGCACATGTCACACCAAGCTGTGACAAATGTTGTGACACGCACACGCCCGGAGTCCGGGCCGAGCCCGGTTTCATGGGCTTTTTACGACATCGTTTCTTCTTCAGATGTCACAAGCCCGGTACTCCCTGTGACAGGCAGCGCCATGTGTCCGTTCCGAGTCTTATCGGTGCTCGGTGGGGACGGGCTTCAAACGGACTCGTACGGCCTGGCGTGACAAACCATCCGTGTGAGCTACACCCGCGCTAATGCGTCTGCCCGCGGCGTGCGCGGGAGGGTCATGCCCGAAGAGAAAGACTGGGGCGGTCCAACCGCCAGCCTGCAGGAAAATTATCATATTTCCTGCTGAACCTGCAAATTCACTGGCGCATAGCTGACCGAACGAAAGCGCAGGGCAGAGAAAGACAACTCTCCCTCCAGTCAGACATCGAGATAGGCGGCGGCGACCACGGCCAAGCCGTTGTTGGCCATGTGCGCCACCAGCGATGGCCACAGCGATCCGCTGCGCCAGCGCAGCCAGCCGAACATCAGGCCGAGGGGCAGCACGAGGATGACGTGCGCGAGTTCGACGTGGGCCGCCGCAAAGGCGAGCGAACTGCCGATGACGGCGATGCCTGCCCCCCAGCGGCCCGCCAGCCAGCCATAGAGCAGGCCGCGAAAAACCAGCTCCTCCACCAGCGGCGCCAACCCCGCGAGCAAGGCCAGACCGACGAGCAGCGCCGCCGGATCCTGGGCGATCTTCAGCACCTGTTTCACGCCATGGGGCTCGAGCCCGATCTGGCTGACGGCGATCGACACGGCCGTGGTACCCAGGGTGCCCCACAGCACGGGCCGCCAGCCGACCGCCCGGAAGCCCAGCGCCGGCAGGGCGGCAAACCCGAGAGGCGCCACGGCGACAACCACCGCCAACAGGCCGACGCCGAAAAACAGCCCGATCAGCCCCACCAAGCTGCGATCGGTCAGAAGCCAGACGGCCGGAACCCCGAACAGGGGCAGGGCCACCAGAAAGAGGATGATCTCACGGCCGCCGATCGACCTGGATTCCTTATAAATCAATGGGTTATGGTCAGTCGGCAAGTCTTTTGACTCCGTGGCCGGCAGGCCTTATACCCCGGCCGCTCAATCGGTCGTGCCGATTTCTACCGGTTCCTCCTCTGGGGAACTCCGCTGATCCGCGAAGGTTCGCGCATCGGCGCGATTTTCGTTTGGGCAAAAGGAGTTGAGGGACGGATGTTCGAAGGCCTCAGTAAACGTCTGGGCGACGTATTCGACAAGCTGCGGGGGCGTGGTGCGCTCTCCGAGGCCGATGTCGACGCGGCCCTGCGCGAGGTCCGCACCGCCCTGCTCGAGGCCGACGTGGCGCTGCCGGTCGTCCGCGACTTCATCGATTCGGTCCGCCCCAAGGCGATCGGCGCCGACGTCATCCGCTCGGTCACACCGGGCCAGATGGTTGTCAAGATCGTCAACGATCACCTGGTCGAGATGCTGGGCGGCACGGTGGCCGACCTCGACCTCAACGCCATTCCTCCGATCGTCATCCTGATGGTGGGCCTGCAGGGCTCCGGCAAGACCACCACGAGCGCCAAGATCGGCTATCGCCTCAGCCAGGGTCCGCAGGGCATGGCCGCCGAGTTCGGCGGCTCCTTCACGGTCAAGCGCAAGGTCATGATGGCCTCGCTCGACACGCGCCGCCCTGCCGCGCAGCAACAGCTCAAGATCCTGGGCGAGCAGACCGGCGTCGCCACGCTGCCGATCGTGCCGCTCGAGATGCCGCTTGCCATCACGCGGCGCGCGCTCGAGACCGCCCGGCGCGAAGGCTTCGACGTCCTGATCCTCGACACCGCCGGCCGCCTCTCCATCGACGAAGAGTTGATGAAGGAAGTGGCCGACATCAGCGAGCTCGCCAAGCCCAAGGAGACGTTGCTCGTCGCCGATGCCATGACCGGCCAGGACGCCGTGAACGTGGCCAAGGCCTTCAACGAACGGCTGGCCGTCACCGGCATCGTGCTGACCCGTGTCGATGGCGATGCCCGCGGTGGTGCCGCGCTCTCCATGCGCGCCGTCACCGGCCGGCCGGTCAAGCTGATCGGTGTCGGTGAGAAATTCGACGCGCTCGAGCCGTTCCATCCCGACCGCATCGCCAGCCGCATCCTCGGCATGGGCGACATCGTCTCGCTGGTCGAGCGTGCCGCCGAGACGATCGACAAGGCAGATGCCGAGAAGCTCGCCGCCAAGGTCCGCAAGGGCCAGTTCGACATGGACGATCTGCTCAATCAGCTGCGCCAGCTGCGCAAGATGGGCGGTCTGTCGGGCCTGATGGGCATGCTGCCGGGTGCCATGCAGGCCAAGGCCGCGATGTCCAAGGCCAAGATCGACGAGGGGCAGCTCAAGCGCCAGGAGGCGGTCATCCTGTCGATGACGGCCAAGGAGCGGCGCAATCCGGATCTGATCCATGCGTCGCGCAAGAAGCGCATCGCCAAGGGATCGGGCGTGCAGGTGCAGGACGTCAACAAGCTGCTCAAGCAGCACGCCGACATGCTGAAGATGATGAAGCGTGTGAACAAACTCGGCGAAAAAGGATTCATGCGCAGCCTCGGAGGCATGGGAATGCCGCCGGGACCACCGCGCTGAAGGTTCAGTGAAACGCGACTATCGGACGAATCGAAAGAGAGGATCTTAAAGTATGCTAGCCATCCGCATGACCCGGCACGGCGCCAAGAAGCGGCCGTTCTTCCACATCGTGGTCGCCGACGCGCGCAGCCCGCGCGACGGACGCTTCATCGAGAAGCTCGGGACCTACAACCCGCTGCTGCCGCGCGAACACGCCCAGCGCATCACGCTCGACAAGGAGCGCATCGCGCACTGGCTCAAGGTCGGCGCCCAGCCGTCGGACCGCGTGGCGCGTTTCCTCGCCGCCGCCGAGCTGATGAAGCCGCGCGAGCGCCGCGAGCAGAGCAAGAAGCCGCAGCCGCGCGCCAAGACGCAGGAGCGCATGAAGGCAGCCGCGGCTGCAGCGGCAACCGCCGCACCGGCCGAGCCCGCCAAGGAGGCCGCGGCCACCTGAGGAACATCTCCCGATGACCAAGGGCCGTGTCCTGTTGGGCGTCGTTGCGGCGGCGCACGGCGTACGCGGCCTGGTGCGCATCAGGAGCTACACGGAGGATCCGATGGCGGTGGCGCGTTATGGCCCGCTGTCGGACGAGACGGGACGGAAGCAGTACCGGGTCGAAGCGTTGAGCGCCGTAAAGGGTGCGGTGCTGGCCCGGATCGAGGGTGTAGCCGATCGAACGGCGGCCGAGGGATTGCGGGGTTTGCGGCTCTACGTCGAGCGCAGCGCACTACCGGCCACGGACGAGCGGGAGTGGTACGAGGCGGACATCATAGGTCTCGCCGCGGTCGGCCGGGATGGCCGGGATTGGGGCAAGGTGATCGCCTTCCACGATTTCGGTGCCGGGCGAACGATGGAAGTCTCGGGAGGCAGTGCATCGCGGAGTTCGGTGATGCTGCCCTTCACCGCCGAAGCGGTGCCCGAGGTCGACGTCGAGAGCGGCAAGGTCGTGGTCGATCCGCCGGCGGGCGTGCTGCCGGGCGGTGAAACGAAGGAGGCGTAGAGGAACGTGTGGCGCGCCCAATGTGGATAGCCAAGGCGCTCTCGCTGTTCCCGGAGATGTTTCCGGGCCCTCTGGGCGAGAGCCTGGCAGGCAAGGCGTTGAGGGACGGCGTGTGGGAATTGTCGGCCGTCGATATCCGGCGGTTTGCCAAGGACCGCCATCGCACGGTCGACGACGCGCCCTTCGGTGGCGGCGCCGGCATGGTGATGAAGCCCGACGTGCTGTCGGCGGCGATCGAGGCGGTCGCCGTACCGGGAGTGCCGAAGATGCTGCTGTCGCCGCGTGGGACGCCTTTTTCCCAGGCCCGCGCGAGGCAGCTGGCGGCGGGTCCGGGCGTGCTGCTGGTGTGTGGACGGTTCGAGGGCGTCGACGAGCGCGTCATCGAGGCCCATGCACTGGAGGAGGTTTCGGTCGGCGATTTCGTGCTTTCGGGCGGCGAGATCGCGGCCATGACGGTGTTGGATTGCTGCGTGCGGCTGCTGCCCGGCGTGATGGGCGAGCCTGCTTCGGCGAGCGAGGAGAGTTTCGAGGACGGACTGCTGGAATATCCGCACTACACCCGGCCCGCTTCGTGGACCGGACCCGACGGAATCGACCGGCAGGTGCCGGAGATCCTGGTCTCGGGTCACCACGGCAAGGTCGCGGAATGGCGGATGAAGAGACGAGAAGAGATTACGCGGCGGCGGCGGCCCGATCTGTGGGCACGGCGCCGGACCGCGACGGGAACCGAAGAGAAGTGACGAAAGGATGGATGCGATGAATATTCTCGACATGGTCGGCCAGACCACGATGGACAAGGTACAGGCCGAGCGGCCGGTGCCGCGCTTCGAGCCGGGCGACACGCTGCGCGTGCACGTCAAGGTGCAGGAAGGCAATCGCGAGCGTATCCAGGTCTATGAAGGCCTCTGCATCGGCCGCAAGAACGCCGGTGTGAACTCGGCGTTCACGGTGCGCAAGATCAGCTTCGGCGAAGGCGTGGAGCGCGTGTTCCCGCTCTACGGACCGGGCATCTGGGAAATCGAGGTCGTGCGCAAGGGCGTCGTGCGCCGCGCCAAGCTCTACTACCTGCGCGATCTGCGCGGCAAGGCGAGCCGCATCGCCGAGGACACCGAGGCCCAGCGCGAGCTGCTCGCCGTGCAGGCCGAGGAGGCGATCAAGCGTCCGCGTCGCGAGCGGATCAAGAAGGAAAAGCCCAAGGCCGAGGGAAGCATCCGCGCCGCCAAGGGCGGCGGCAAGAAGTAGGTGCAGCATGGCGTTCCGCAAGAAGGCGGCCACGCCGCCAGTTGAGCCGCCCAAGCCGCGCACCCTGTTCGAGAATATCTGGGACGCCCACGTCGTCGACCGCCAGGACGACGGCACCTGCGTGATCTACGTCGACCGGCACCTGGTGCACGAAGTCACCAGCCCGCAGGCCTTCGAGGGCCTGCGGATGACCGGTCGCAAGGTGCGCCGGCCTGAAGCCACCATCGCGGTGGCCGACCACAATACGCCCACCACCGAGGGCGCCATGGATGACGAGTCGCGCATCCAGGTCGAGACGCTCGAGACGAACGTCGCGGAATTCGGCGTGCCGTATTTCGACATGAACGATCCCCGTCGCGGCATCGTGCACGTGATCGGCCCCGAGCAGGGCCTGACCCTGCCGGGCATGACCATCGTGTGCGGCGACAGCCACACCTCGACCCATGGCGCATTCGGCGCACTGGCTTTCGGCATCGGCACCTCGGAGGTCGAGCATGTGCTGGCCACCCAGACGCTGATCCAGAAGCCCGCCAAGAACATGCGTGTCGCCGTCGAGGGCAGCCTGCCGATCGGCGTCACGGCGAAAGACGTGATTCTCGCCATCATCGGCCGCCTCGGCACCGCCGGCGGCACCGGCTACGTGGTCGAGTATGCCGGCCGCGCCATCCGCGAGATGACGATGGAAGGCCGCATGACGGTCTGCAACATGTCGATCGAGGCGGGCGCGCGCGCCGGCCTGAT
>JAUXST010000946.1 GCA_030679805.1 Reyranella sp.
GGCAAGGGAGCCATCCTCGAGATGACCACTGAAGAATGGCGCCGGGTCCTGCGGGTCAATCTCGACGGCGTCTTCATCACCTTCCGGGCGGCCGCCAAGCACATGGCCGAGCGCGGCAAGGGCGGCTCGCTGGTCGCCATGGCCAGCACCGCAGCCATCGAGGGCGCCGCCCGCTCCAGCCACTATGGGGCCAGCAAGGGCGGCGTCACCGCCATGGTCCGCGCCCTGGCCGTAGAGCTGGCCCGCTACAAGATCACCGTCAATTCGATCCTGCCGGGCTGGATCGAGACCGAGATGACCGCCAATGCCTTCGGCAACGAGAAATTCGCAGCCAATGTGATGCCGCGCATTCCGGAGCGCCGCTGGGGCACCGGCGCCGATTTCGGTCCGATCGCCGTCTATCTGGCCAGCGACGCCACCGCCTATACGACGGGGCGCGACTTCGTTATCGATGGCGGCTATACGTTATTCTAGTCCGTGTTCCAGTCCGTCGCACCCTCGGGAGAGCTGAGAATGTCCAAGACACTTGCCGCCTGTTTCGTCGCCGCCATGGCGTTCGCTGCCGTGCCCGCGCTGGCACAGACCGCAAAGCCAGCCCCGGCAGCGGCTACCGCCGCGCCGGCCGGTGAAGACAAGTATGTCGGCTATTATTATCCTAAACCGACGACGGTCGAGAACTACACGTCGGCGATGCAGACGATCCCCGGTGCCGAACGGGCGCAGCGCGTCCAGTTCGTCACCGTCGTGTCGCAGGGAACGATCCAGTCGGCCTACCGCGTTCCCTATGCAGTCTTCGTCAAGGGCGACAAAGCCGAAAAACTGATCATCGTCGGCCTGCAGCCGGGCGAGTTGAATTCGATCTACCGGATCCGGGCAATCCTCGCCAACATGACCACGATGTCGCGCCTGTCGCCGTTCTTCCAGGAGCGCACGGTGGCCGAGGACGCCAACTTCTACGACCTGCTGAAGCTGCTGGGCTTCACCCAGCTCACCGCCACCGACGGCGAGAAGTTCGCCTATCAGGTGAATGTAAAGTAGGCGCCTTCACAGGCGCTGGCGGGCGGCAGCGCTTGTAGTCAAGCGCGAGAGCCCGCGCGGTTGGAATGGCGCACCGAGACTAGCACCGAGGTTCTTTCTGCACTGCGCGGCGCCCGCGCTTCGGTCGCTTCGCTCCCTGCAGCGTACACGCCGCCGGAGATTGCTAACGCAAGGCGTTAGCAATCTCCTGGTGGTACCAGCCCAGCGCCTTCTCGAACTTGCCGAAGGTCTGCACGCGGTTGGCGCCGCTCCTGAAATTTTCCTGAACGCTGGCGCCGACGGTGAAATCCTCGTCGAGCGCGGCCAGGATCAGATCCTGGTTGGTCTTCCAATAGCTTTCCGGCTTCTTCGCCCGCTCCACGGGATCGACGAGCACCGAGACGTTGATCAGCGCCTCGTCAGGCGCCACCGGGAAGCTGGTGAAGACGCCGCAATGGTCCTGGGTGTAGGCCAGCACCGTGTTGGGAAAGAGGTTGTAAAGCACGACCGCATGGTCGCGGAGCTGCCAGGTCTCGCGCGGCTGGCTCTCCACCTCGAGGATCGACGGCCTGCAGACGGCGAAGCGGGAATGACGCTCGCGGCGTTCGTAGGCCGTAATATTGTCGAGGAACAGCGGCGCCACACTGGCGCCGTGCAGATAGCGGAAGTGATAGAGTTCGCGGAAAGTGTCGATCACCAGCTTCCAGTTCATGCGCGGACGGATCGGCGTCGTGCTGTGCACCTCCCAGCCATGCATGTCCCAGGACGCAAGATCGGCCTTAATCGGCCCGAGGAAGGCATCCATGTCGATCTCGGTGCTCTGGCCCGGCTCGAGCGCCGTCGGCACAACGAAGACCATGCCG
>JAUXST010000947.1 GCA_030679805.1 Reyranella sp.
ATCAGGCATTGCCCGAGCAGGAGGGCGGCACCCCATCGGCGAACCGCCGACGGTGTCGTGCCGGATATCACGGCACCGACGGCGCCCAGCCAGATGAGAGGCGAGTAGCCGGCAAGATTGTCGAACAGCACCGCACCCAGGGGCGACCGATTGGCGGTCCGTGCTGCTTCGGCGAACTCGGCGAAGACCTCGGGGCGGAAGAGGCTCTTGCCGAACAGCCCGGCAAGCAGCGGACCGAAGGGCGAGCCTGTCCGGAGGTAGGTCCAGACCATCAAGGGCGCGCCCAAGATCAGCCAGGGTGCAGCAGCGGCGGCAAAGATGCGAGCCCGCGCGCCGCCTTCCCTCGATGCACGGCTGGCGAAGAAGACCGCGAGCAGCGCCACCGCGCCGGCGACAGGGACGAGCGAGACCTTCGAGGAAGCAGCACTCCACGCCAGCAGCGACACTATGAAGGCGAAGCGTGCGGGACCGCAGGCAATCAGCAGCTTGTCGGCGAGGACCAGGGCGACCACGGCCGTCGCCAGCGACAGGTCGCCGAACGCGTGGCTGCCGCCGGTCACGTGGAAGACCATCGGATAGGCGCCGACAAGCAGTGCTGCCACCAGGTAGTAGGCAACGGGGGCGGCGATGCCGCGCTGTCGCAGCAGCGACCAGCCCAACCAGACCAAGGTCAGGCTCAGCATCCAGCTCACAATGTTCGGCGCGTCGGGATAGCCCAGCGCATGCAGCGGTGCGGCGAAGAACGCATAGGCCATCTGCGGCAGCACGGCCGACTCGATCGGTGCGCGGTAAACCGCGAGCCCGTGGTCGGCCACGACGCGGGCCGGCAACAACATGTGATAGTAGAGTTCGTCGATCTTGCTGGAAGGAACGACGGCCGTCAGGAGATTCAGGCCGGCGGCCACCGCCGCGATGACGAGGGCGGTCTTGGGAATCGTGGGAAGAGCGTCAGCGCCACGAATCGGCCGACAGAACATCCAGCCCACGGCGCCGCCCGCGAGCGAGACGCCCCAGAGGACGATCAGGACAGTCGAGGTCGCGGCCTGGCCCATGGCGACGAGTTGGACGGCGAGGCCGGTCGCCTGAATGCCCAGCAGCACGGCGACGACCTGGCCAAACGGCGCGGGCAGCTCGATGCGCAACAGCCGCAGAATCAGCAGCCCGAGACCCATGCAGCCCGCGAACGTCGACAGGCCGAGCAGGAGGACGACGGGCGCCGAATAGGCGTTCAGGGAGAAAAACGAGGTCAAGGACGGAACGCCGTGGGCAGGTCCTTCCCGAACCAGCCGGTTCGGCGGGCCAACAGATTGAAGTAGAGAATGTGCCAGATCGCGGCGACACCGTCGCGCCAGCCGATCTTCTTGCCGTCTCCGCGACCGCGCGGCGCATAGGAGATCGGCAGTTCGACGAGGCGCACATCGAGGTGCGCAATCTTGGCGGTCACTTCCGGCTCGAAACCATAGCGGCGCGATTCCAGGCGGACGTTCTTGATGACGTCCGCTCTGAAGAACTTGTAGCAGGTCTCCATGTCCGTCAGGCGAAGACCGCTGCAAAGGTTGCTCAAGCAGGTCAGCATCCGGTTGGCCAGATAGTGGATGCCGCGGGACGGTGGCGGCGTGCCCGGCGTGAAGCGCGAGCCGTACACGACGTCCGCCTGGCCTGCGATGATGGGCTCGACGAGCCGCGCGATCTCGCTGAAATCATATTCGAAGTCGGCGTCCTGGATGCCGATGACGGTCCCGGTCGCGCGGGCAATGCCGGCCGCCACCGCTGCCCCTTTGCCGCGGTTGGCCGGCTGGTCGATGATTAGAACGTCGTTCTTGAACGGGAACCGCCGGATGATCTGGCTGGACTGGTCGGCGGAGCCATCGTTCACGATCACGAGTTCGCACGGCCGGGGAAGCCGGACACGGTCGATCGCTGCGAGAAGCTTCGCCAGGTGCGGCGCTTCGTTGAACACCGGAATGATCAGGCTGATCTTGTCGGCCCAGGCTTTTGGCACGTGAGTAACTACCAGATGGGGCCCGATTCGACACCAATTTGACAATCCGGCTGGCCCCCGCCGGCCCGACGCATGCTAGCGTCCACCGAGGAGGACACCATGACCACAGGCACCGCGAAACCCCGCCGGCTCGGCAGCAGCGACCTCACGGTCTTTCCGATCGGGCTCGGTCTGATGTCGCTTTCCGGCGCCTACGGCAAGAGCGACGACGCCGAGGCGATCCGGGTCATCCACCACGCGCTCGACCAGGGCGTCACCCTGCTCGACAGCTCGGATATGTATGGCTGGGGTCACAACGAGACCCTGCTCGGCAAGGCGCTGGCGGGCAGTCGCCGCGGCCAGGCAATCCTCGCCACCAAGTTCGGCCAGACCCAGCAGCCCGGCGGCGCCAACGGTGTCGACGGCCGGCCGGAATATGTGAAGGCCGCCTGCGAGGCGAGCCTCAAGCGACTGGGCGTCGAGGTGATCGATCTCTACTACCAGCATCGCGTCGATCCCTCGGTGGCGATCGAGGAGACGGTGGGCGCCATGGCCGATCTCGTGAAGGCGGGCAAGGTGAGGGCGCTGGGTCTCAGCGAGGCACGGCCGGAGACGATCCGCCGGGCGCATGCGGTCCATCCGATCGCCGCGGTGCAGAGCGAGTATTCGCTGCTCTTCCGTGTCGATGCCGAGAAGACGCTCGAGACGACGCGCGTGCTCGGCATCTCCTTCGTCGCCTATTCGCCGCTCGGCCGCAGCCTGCTGACAGGGGCGGTGCGCCAGGCCGCCGACATTCCGGAAGGCGACGGCCGCGGCCGGCATCCACGCTTCGCCGCGGACAATCTCGCGCGCAATCTCGCGAAGGTCGCCGCGATCGAAGCGGTTGCAGAGGCCAAGGGCTGCAAGCCGGGGCAGGTGGCGCTCGCCTGGTTGCTGGCGCAAGGCGAGGACATCGTGCCGATCCCGGGCACCAAACGCTCGGAACGCGTCGACGAGAACCTGGCGGCACTCGATATTGTCTTGTCGGCCGACGAGGTAGCGCAGCTCTCCGTCGCCCTGCCGCCCGGGTCGGCGGCAGGCACGCGCTATCCCGAGGCGGCAATGAAGGCCGTCTATCTTTAGGGATCTGTCGATATTTGACGCCTGTCAATGTCGGGCGTAGTCGATTGGCCTCCAGTACCGCCGCCTCGGCTGGATCGAAGGGAGACAAGATGTACAAGAACATTCTCATTCCGACGGACGGTACCGTGCTGTCGGAGTCGGCGCTGGAAAAGGGCCTGGCGTTTGCCCGGGAGATCGGCGCCAAGGTCACCGTGATGACGACTGTCGAGCCGGCGCCCATGCTGGTGACTGCGTCCGTGCAGCTTGCCGAGACGCAGAGTCGGTATCACCGGAATGCCGTGGAACTGGCGGCGAAGCATCTCGACAAAGCCATGGCCGACGCCAAGGGCGCCGGGGTTGCCTGCGAGACCGTCCAGGTCGAACACGACCATCCCTACCAGGCCATCATCGAGACCGCGGGCAAGAAGGGATGCGACTTGATCGCCATGGCCTCGCACGGCCGGCGCGGCATCTCCGCCCTGGTGCTCGGTAGCGAGACCACGAAAGTGCTGACCCACAGCTCGATCCCGGTTCTCGTCTTCCGCTGAGGAACGCGGCGCGGTCGCACGATGTCCAACATCGGCACCAACCGCCGTCTCGCGACCATCCTGTTCGCCGACATCGACGGTTACAGCCGCCTGATGCGGGCCGGCGAGGAGCAGACCCTCGTCGACCTGCGCGCGCACCTGGCGGAGCTGGTGGCGCCGGTCGTCGAGCGCTTCCATGGACGCATCGTCAAGACCGTCGGGGACGGCGTTCTTGTCGAGTTCGGCAGCGCGGTCGAGGCGATCCGATCTGCCGTCGAACTTCAGCGCGGCATGGTCGAGCGCAACGTCGGGACCGCGCCGGAACGGCGCCAGGCCTTCCGCATCGGCCTGCACCTGGGCGACATCATCGCCTACGACGACGATGTGTTCGGCGACACCGTCAACGTTGCCGCCCGCCTGGAGGCTCAAGCCGAACCGGGTTCGATTGTGCTGTCGGACAGCGTGTACGAGCAGGTGCGCGACAAGCTCGCCCTGCCGTTCCGCGATCTCGGCAAGCGGACCGTCAAGAACATCGACCGGCCGATCCGGATGTATTCGCTCGACGGGGCGGCCCTCGCCGAGACCGATGTGCCGCCACGTTCCGCAGGTTTCTTTGCCGGCAAGCGGCTGTCGATCATGGTGGCGGGCGTTGCCATCGCCCTGATCGCGCTTGGCGTGACCCTCGCCTACCGGTCGGGCGGACCGCCGCCCCAGGACGCGATCGGCGCCTTCGGCCGTCCGCCGGCCGAGAGCGGCCTATCGGTCGCCATTCTTGTCCTCATCAATCAGAGCGGAGATCCCGCCCAGGACTACTTTTCGGACGGTCTTACCGAGGACATCACGAGCGCCCTTGGACGCTTCAAGCAGATCACCGTTCTCTCCTACGGTGCCGTGCTGCCGTTCCGCGGCAAGGAGATGCCGCTGTCGGAAATCGGCCACGCCCTGCATGCACGGTATCTCGTCGGCGGCAGCGTCCGTCGCATGGGTACGCGGGTCAGGGTCACCGTCCAGTTGAGCGATGCCGCCAACGGCACTCAGCTCTGGGCCGAGCAGTACGACGACGAGATGACGGACATCTTCGCGGTCCAGGAGCGGATTGCCCGCCGCATCGCCGGAACCCTGGCGTCCAGCCTGCAGCAGCTTGCACTTCAGCAGAGCCTGCGCAAGCCGACCGACAATCTCGATGCCTACGACCTGTTGCTGCGCAGCCGTGCGCTCGCCGCCGATTTGACGCGGGCCGGCAACCGCTCGGCGCGCGATCTGCTGGAGCGGGTGACGCTGCTTTCGCCGACCTATGCCGAGGCCTACGCCGAGATGGCCGACCTCTATTTTCAGCGTGCGACGTTCGGTTGGTCGGAGTTTCCGGAGCAGGACATCGATGCGGCCATCCGGCTCGCCCAGAAGGCGATCGAACTCGACGAGGAATGCGTCCTCGCCCACGGCGTTCTCGCCCGGGCCTATACGGCCTTGCAGAAGTACGAGCTGGGGTTGGCCGAGTCCGAACGCGCACTGCAGATCAATCCCAGCGATGCCGAGGCGTCGCTCGCCCGGGCCGCGGCGCTGCTATGGACCGGCCGGATCGATGACTCGATCGCGGCCGCGGAATTCGCCGTCCATCTCAATCCCAACATCGGTCCCGAAGCTGTGCTCAATCTCGGCCTCGCCTATGTGCTGAGCCGGCGCTACGCCGATGCGGTCAAGCTGCTGGAAGCGGCGCGGATACGGTATCCGGCCTATCCGCTGCTCGATTTCCCCCTGGCCGGCGCCTACGCGGAGCTGGGGCGCACTGCCGATGCGATGGACGCCATCGAACAGGGGCGGCGCAAGAACCCGCACTTCGACCTCACGAGCTTCGGTTCGCGCTTCCAGGATCCGGCATTGCAGAGCAGGATCGAGGCAAGCTTGCGCAAGGCCGGCCTCAACTGAGCCGGTCTTGAACGAACGCCGGCTACTGGCTCGGCGTGTTCCTGAGGGTTTTCCAGTTGGCGGTCGCCTTGATCGCGTTTGCGTCGGCTTCCTGGCGGAACCTCTCGGCGCCGCCGGCCCCGGCGAAGACATAGAGATTGCCGTTGGAGATCACCCAGGTGGTCGGGTCGGACTCGCGCCTGGTACCGCTGGCCATGTTCATGGCGCACGAGCCGCCGAACTGCGGCGCATACTTGTCGGGGTTCGCCTTGAACATGTCGCGGTGCCGGGCGTTGGCGAAGCGGTAGCGAACGCCGTCCAGGACATACTCGTACTCCACGACGCCCGGCGTGGGCGCGGACAGCGTGAAGTAGGCCACCGGATCGTAGCCCTTCAATCCCAGGCGCTCCTGCGCCAAGGCACTCATCGGCTCTGCCGCGCTGCCGACAACGGCAGCACATGCCATCACCATCAGAAAACTGCGACGCGTCGACATTGCTTGGTCCCCACTATGGCGCCGGCAATAGATCGCTCTCTCCGTACCGGCAAATCGCCCCTGAGCCGCAATTGGGGCGAAATATAAATGACTGTTCAAAGCGTGGCAGGCGGTGCCCGGTTCGCTATTCTGCGCCTCGCATAGGGAGGAATAAATGATCGAGATCGCGCGGCGTCGCCTGATCGGGGCGGGCATCATGGCAGGGCTGACGGCGGCAGCAGGCAGGGCGGCCTTCGCCCAGAACTTCCCCACCAAGCAGATCCGCTGGATCATCCCCTTCGCGCCCGGCGGCAACTACGACGTCACCTCGCGCATCGTGGCCGATCCGATGGGGCGCCAGCTCGGCCAGAGCCTCCTGATCGACAACAAGCCCGGCGCGGGCGGTGTGGTCGGCCTCGAACTCGCGCACAATGCGCCGCCCGACGGTTACACCATCGTCATGGCGAGCTTCACCGTGGGCTACGTGGCGCCAATCTTCGCCGGCAAGAAGGAGATGCTCTCCCTGTTCGCGCCGGTCGGCATCCTCACCACCGTGCCGATGGTGGTTGTGACACGGGCCGACAGCCGGTTCGCGGACATGAAGAGCCTGCTGGCGGAGGCCAAGGCCAAGCCCGGTACAGTCAGCATCGGCCATGCCGGCAACGGCACAACCAACCATGTCGCCATCCTGCGCCTGCAGCTCAACGAGGGCCTGAAGTTCAACGTCATCCCCTATCGCGGTTCGGGCCCGGGCATCGCCGACCTGCTGGCCGGCAACATCGACTGCTACACCGATCAGCTCACCAGCTCGATGCCGCACATCAAGTCAGGCAAGTTGCGGCCGCTCGGCACCCTCGGGCTCGACCGCATTCCCGATCTACCCAACGTGCCGACGCTCGGCGATCTCGGTCTCAAGCCGTTCAACGGCAGCACGACCGCCGGTGTCTTCGCCCACGCCGACACGCCCAAGGCCGTGGTCGCCCGCCTGAACGAGGGTGTCGTGGCCGGCCTCAAGGACGAGGCGGCGAACAAGCGGTTGCGCGAGCTGGGCGCCATCGTGCGGCCATCGACGCCCGAACAGTTCACGGCGGCGCTCAAGGCCGACGAGGCGAATGTGTCGGAATTGCTGAAGCTGGGGCTGTTGAAGCCGGAGTAGGCCGGTCCCATATCCTGTCCATGATGACACACCGATCCAAAGCTTTCGCAATGATCGTGGCCCTCGTCGCTGCCGTCGTGGTGGCGGGATGCGCATCGTCGGGCACACCTCAGGACGGCCGATACCAGACCCACGGCGGCGGCTGGGACAACTTCCGCGGCTGAAGCCGCGTCGTCTCGTCTCAGGCGGTTTTCATGACCGCCCAGAGATCCGCCTTGCGTTCGAAACCGATACCCGGTGCATCGGGCAATGCCACGCGGCCGTCGACGACGGGGCAGTCGTCGGCGAAGCCGCCGAACGGTGCGAACACCTGCGGGTAGGATTCGTTGCCGCCGCACTGCAGGCCGACGGCGATGTTCAATGCGAACTGGTGGCCGCCGTGCGGCACGCAGCGTCGCGGCGACCAGCCGTGCGCCTTCAGCATGTCGAGCGTGCGCAGGTATTCGACCAGTCCGTAACTGAGCGCCGGATCGTACTGCAGGATGTCGCGGTCGGGCCGGAGTCCGCCGTGCCGCACCAGGTTGCGGGCGTCCTGCATCGAGAACAGGTTCTCGCCTGTCGCGAGCGGTGGAGCATACTGGGTCGCGAGCGCCGCGTGCGCCAGGTAGTCGAGCGGGTCGAGCGGCTCCTCGTACCAGCGCAGCCCATAAGGTTCGATGGCGCGACCGAAGGCGATGGCCGTCGGCAGATCGAACTTGCCGTTGACGTCGACCGCCAGCCGGTCGCCCTTGCCCACGATCTTCAGTACCGCCTCGATGCGCTTCAGGTCTTCGGCGAGCGGCACGCCGCCCACCTTCATCTTCACGCAGGAGTAGCCGAGGCCGAGGTAATGCTTCATCTCGTCCTGCAGCGCCTCCAGCCCCTTGCCGGGATAGTAGTAGCCGCCGGCGGCATAGACCCAGGCCTTGTCGTCGTGCGCGCCGTCGTTGTAGCGATCGGCCAGGAGCTTCCACAGCGGCACGCGCTTGGCCTTGGCCAGCGCATCCCATATCGCCATGTCGAGTACGCCCACCGCCACCGAGCGCTCGCCGTGGCCGCCCGGCTTCTCGTTGGCCATCATCGCCGCCCAGCAGCGCGCCGGATCGAGGAAACCCTCGTCATCGAGCAGCGTGTCGGGCTTGGCCGCCTTCAGCCGCGGGATGAATCGTTCGCCCAAAAGCCCGTGCTGGGCATAGCGGCCGTTCGAATTGAAGCCGTAGCCCACCACCGGCTTGCCATCGACCCTGAGGTCGGTCTCCACCGCCACCACGCTCGCCGTCATCTGGCTGAAGTCGATGTAGGCGTTGGCGATGTTGGAGCGGATCGGCGAGACGATGTCGCGGATGGCCGTGATGCGCATGGTCGGGACCTCAGGCGTAGACGTTGCGACGGTTTTGCCGCATCAGCAGCCACCATGCCACCGCGCCGTTCAGCAGGTTCCAGGCGATGCCGTTGATGAAGGCGGCCCGGTAGGAGCCGGTCATGTCGAACAGCACGCCTCCCATCCAGCCGCCCAGCGCCATGCCGATCAGGGTCGACGACACGGCGAGGCCGATGCGGAAACCTGCTTCCTTGGGCGGGAAATACTCGCGCACGATGATGGCGTAGGACGGCACGATGCCGCCCTGGAACAGGCCGAACAGCGCCGAGGCCAGGTAGAGGGAATTGAGGGAATCATCGATCAGGTAGAAGACGAGGGCGATGCACTGCAGGGTCGAGCCGAGCAGCAGGGTCTTTACGCCGCCGACCTTGTCGGCGATCCAGCCCGAGGCGATGCGGCTCACGATGCCGAAGCCCAGCATCAGCGACAGCATGGTGGCACCCTGCGCCACGCCATACCCCAGGTCCGAGCAGTAGGCCACGATATGCACCTGGGGCATCGACATGGCGACGCAACAGCCGATGCCGGCGACGACGAGGACTGCTTGCAGGGCGTTCGGCGAAAGTCCGAGCGAGCGCGATGAATAGAAGGCCGCGCCGGCCGTGCTCCCTGCATCCGTGGCGTGATGCTGCGGCGGCTTGCGGCGGAGCGTCAGCGCCAAAGGCAGCATGACCACGAGACAGAGCGCGCCGGCCGCCCAATAGGTGGCGCGCCAGCCATGGTCGCGAATGAGCAGTTCGATGATCGGCGGCCAGACCGCGCCGGCGAGATAATTGCCCGAGGCGGCGATGGCCACCGCCACGCCGCGGCGCTTCTCGAACCAGTGCGAGATATCGGCGACCAGGGGAGCGAAAGTCGCCGCCGCGCCGAAACCGATCAGGACCTGGGTCGCGGCGAACAGCGCGAGCGAGGAGGTCGTCGGCGCCAGGGCAAAGCCCGCTGCGAGGACGGTCGCGCTCAG
Organism: Reyranella sp.; assembly: GCA_030679805.1. Classification (GTDB taxonomy): domain Bacteria; phylum Pseudomonadota; class Alphaproteobacteria; order Reyranellales; family Reyranellaceae; genus Reyranella. The sequence continues at coordinate 9,467 of JAUXST010000947.1, forward strand.
GATGGCGGTGATGACGATGCCGCGCTTGTCGACCAGCCGTCCCCAACTGACGCCGCCGACGAAGAATCCCAGCGTGTTCATGGTGTAGGCGAAGGAGATATCGGCACGACTGACGCCGAGATCGTGTTGGATGGCGGGCAGGGCCACCACCAGGCACCACATGCCGATGCCGCCCACCATGCTCAGCGTCACGCTGGCGGCCAGACGCCACCACGAATAGCTCGAATCTACGCCGGACATGAATTGATCAGCTGCCGGCCACGCCCTGGGTGTTGACGTAGAGGGCGTAGAGCGAGTGGCTCGCCGCCATGAACAGGCGGTTGCGATGCCGTCCGCCGAAGCAGAGGTTGGCGCAGCGCTCGGGCAGGTCGATGTGGCCGATCGGCTTGCCTTCCTTGTCGAACACCCGCACGCCGTCGAGTTCGGGCGAGCCCATGCCCCAGCCGCACCACAGGTTGCCGTCGACGTCGACGCGGAAGCCGTCGGGCGAACCGCCCGGCCCGGCGTCGATCAGCACCTTGCCGCCGCTCAGCTTCATGCCGTCGGCCGAGACGTCGTAGCTCAGGATCGTGCGGTAGGGTTCGGCGCGCGAGGCCACGACATAGAGCTTCTTCTCGTCGGGCGAGAAGGCAAGCCCATTGGGGCCGGGAATGTCGTCGGCCATCACCGTGAGCTTGCCGGTCGCGGGATCGAGGCGATAGACGGCGGGCTTGTTCTCGCTTGGCGCCTTGTGGCCTTCGTAATAGCCCAGGATGCCGAACACCGGATCGCTGAACCACACCGAGCCGTCGGACTTCACCACGACGTCGTTGGGCGAGTTGAGCGGCTTGCCGTTGTAGGAATCGGCCAGCACCGTGATGGCGCCATCGTACTCGAAGCGCACGACACGCCGTGCGTCGTGCTCGCAGGCGATCAGCCGGCCGCGGCGGTCGCGGGTGTGGCCGTTGGCGTTGTTCGAGGGCTTGCGGAAGACCGAGACGGCGCCGCTCTCCTCGTCCCAGCGCAGCACGCGGTTGTTGGGAATGTCGCTCCACAGCAGGTAGCGCCCGTCGCCGAACCAGACCGGCCCCTCGGCCCAGCGGCAGCCGGTGTAGAGCCGCTCGACCGAAGCCAGCGCCAGCCGGTACTGGTTGAAGGACGGATCGAGCACGCGCACCGCCGGATCGGGATAGCGCTCATTCGGTTGCCACATCGTCGTTTCCTCGTTGGTTCTTCACTCATTCGTTGGCGCGGATGCTACAGGCCCGCCGTCTTTCGCGCTCGTCGTTCTCGTCATGGCTGCCGAGACAGTGAGACACGCCGTTTTATCAATTCCGAGATGGCGACGTGGTCTCCAACCCTCTGATTTTCCTGACGAACAGCCCCTGGGCCAAGTCGTCTCGGGAGTCGCCAACTGACTCGTTTTCAAAATTCCCGGCTTCCGGGCAACAAGACAAAGGACTGGCGAGCATTTTCTCGAAACGGCAATTTCCTACTACATAGGAATTAACCTGTCAAGCGGCTCAGTCGTCGCCCTCGACCCCGTAGTCGGCCTTCGCCTTCTCCTTGCTGACCAGTCCCAGCCGCACGTCGCGTTCGACCTAGGCGCGGTCGCGCTTGGCGGGATCGCCGAAGCCGCCGCCGCCCGGCATCTCGACCACCAGCCGCTCGCCGGCCGGGATGGTCTGGAAGCCCTTGGCCCGCAGCTCCTGGCCCGAGGCGAGCGAGAGGCGGCCGTTGCCGCCTGCCTTGCCGCCGTCGCGACCGCGCGCCGGATGCTTTACCCGCTCGAAGGTGGCGAAGATGCCGAAGGGCGCGCCCTCGCGATGCTCGACCTCCATCACCTGGCCGAGGCCGCCGCGATGCTGGCCGGCGCCGCCGGAGTCCTGGCGGTATTCCTTCTTCCACACCACGACGGGTGCGATGGTCTCGGTGATCTCGACCGGCACGTTGCGCACGCCGGACGGGAAGGGCGTGGCCGAGAGGCCGTCGAGCGTCGGCCGCGCGCCGGCGCCGCCGGAATGGAAGGTCGTCACCATGAAGGGCCGGCTGTTGCCGATGGTGCCGGTCATGCCGTGGCCGGCGCCGAGCTTCAGGTTCCACAGGTTGCTGGTGCCCTCGGCCGGCACGCGGCCGGGGATCACCTGGTGGAGTGCATCGAAGCAGACGTCGGGCAGCATGTGGCCGATCGTGCTGCGTGCGTTCACCGCGGCGGGGAACAGCGCATTGACGATGGTGTTCTCGGGCGCCGTCACCAGGATCGAATCGAGCGTGCCGGCATTGTTGGGAATGGTCGGCGCCACGACGCACTTGATGCCGAAGGCGGTGTAGGCCTCAGTGTAGCACATCGGCGAATTGATGCCGTAGATCGAGGAGCCGGAGGTGCCGGCATAGTCGACCGCGATGTGGTCGGCGTGGATGCTGACCGCGGCATGCAGGTCGATCGGCGCGTCGTAGCCGTCGATCCGCATATGGCCCTTCCAGGTGCCGCGCGGCAGCTTGGAGATGGCGGCCACCATGCCGGCGCGGCTCTTCTCGATGATGTGGCTGCCGAGTTCGTCGAGCGTGTCGATGCCGTGCTCGGCCATCATGTTGGACAGCCGCTTCTCGCCGATGCCGTTGCAGCCGATCAGGGCATGGAGATCGCCCTCGACCTGCACCGGCTCGCGCACGTTGGCGCGCACGATGCGCATCACGCTCTTGTCGATCACGCCCTCGCGCATCAGCGGCAGCAGCGGCAGGAACAGGCCTTCGTGGAACACCTGCCGGCCATCGGGCGATTGGCCGAGGCCGCCGATATCGACCACGTGGGTGGTGCAGGAGAACAGCGCCACCAGTCTGCCGTTATGGAAGGCGGGCGAGGTGACGACGATGTCGTAGAGATGGCCGGTGCCCTTCCACGGATCGTTGGTCACATAGGCGTCGCCCGGCTTCATGGTCCCGACCGGGAATTCGCGGATGAAGTGGATGACGCTGCGCGCCATCGAATTCACATGGCCCGGCGTGCCGGTGACGGCCTGCGCCAGCATCTGGCCGTTGAGGTCGAACACGCCGGCCGAGATGTCGCCGGCCTCGCGGGCGCTCGTAGAGAAGGCGGTGCGCACCAGGGCGCGGGCCTGCTCCTCGACCACCGACAGCAGCCGGTTCCACATCACTTGCAAGCGGATGTCAGCAGGCGTGCTCATGCGATGTCCTCCAGGACGATCTGGCCGACGGCATTGATGCGGGCGGCAAAACCCTGCGGCACCACGGTCGTGGTGCCATCCTCGACGATCAGCGCCGGCCCGTCGAGCGACATGCCGGGTTTCAGCGCCGTGCGTTCGTGGATCGCGGCGTTGTCGCGCCGGCCGCTCGCTGGATCCAGAACCTCGCGATGGCCGACCGGTGCCGGGGCCGCGCTCTTCGCAAGACCCTTCACCGGCTGGGGCAGCGGCCGCGCGGTGGCGATCGAGAGCGTCCAGGTCAGCGCCTCGACTTCCAGCTTGGGAATGGCGCGGCCGAACACCGTTTCATAAGTCGCCTCGAAGCGGCGGCGCAGGTCGGGCGCGGCATCTGCGTCGAAGGCACTGTTGGGCAGGGGCACCGCGATCTCGTGGCCCTGGCCGCGATAGCGCATGAAGGCATGGCGCGTCTCGACCAGCTCTT
>JAUXST010000949.1 GCA_030679805.1 Reyranella sp.
AGGACTGTCCGGCAGTGGGGTGGACCGAGGCGCAAAAAACGCGTCCGAGAGCTGATTCGACGGTCATCTGCGGCCGCCCGAGGTGGGGCTGCAGGGTCGGAGATTCCCGCGATGTCACAGGTGGGCGCTCAACCTGTGTCACAACATTTGTCTCAACTTGGTGTGACACCTTTGGGTGTGACAGCCGGGCGCGCTCAGGCGCCGGTCCAGGCGCGGCGCGTCGTCGAGAAGGCGAGCACCAGGGAGAAGGCCACGATGCCGGTCGCCACGCAGGCATAGAGGCCGGAGACGCCCCAGCCGAAGGTGTCGAGGGCCAAGAGGCTGCCGCCGGCGGCGATGGTGATGCGGGTGAGGTTGGCGCCGACCGGCCAGACCATTTCGCCGGTGCCCTGCGAGGCGAAGTAGAGCGCCATGGCGACGCCGAAGAAACCGTACACTGGTCCCACGATGCTGAGGTAGTGCCGGCCCGAGGCGAGCGCACCGGGATCCCGGGTGAACAGGCCGAGCCAGAGGTCGGGCCACAGCGCCACGATGATGCCGATGGCGGCGGTGACGCAGCCCGCCATCAGCGCCCCGGTCCAGGCCATGCGCTGGGCGCGGGCATATTGGCGGGCGCCGATGTTGGTGCCGACAAGTGCGGTCAAGGTGGCGCCGACGCCGAAGGCGATCGGGATCAGCATGTATTCCAGCCGGCTGCCGATGCCGTAGCCGGCGATGGCGGCGTCGCCCTGGCGGCCGATCAGGCCGGTCACGATCAGCACCGTGCCGTTGGTCAGCACGACCACGACGCAGGCGATGGCGCCCACCTTCAGGATGTCGCGGAAGGGCCGCCAGCGGAAACCGTCGACCGGCCAGCGCAGCCGCACCGTGGCCCTCTCGCCGGTGAGGCGGGTCAGCATCCACACGGCGGCGAAGGCGAAGGAGATGACGGCCGCTGCCGCCGGCCCGCGGATGCCGAGCGCGGGCAGGCCGAACCAGCCCAGGGTCAACGCGCCGGTGAGCGGGACTTGCAGGGCGGCACTCGCGACCAGGGCATAGCCCGGCGTCTTCATGTCGCCGGTGCCGCGCAGCACCGAGGCCATCGAATTGGCGACCCAGTGCACGACGCAGCCCAGGAAAAGGATCGTGGCGAAGGCCTCGGCGCCATCGAGCGCGGCACCGCTGCCGCCCAGGGCGCCAAAAATGGTCCGGCCGAAGCCCACGAAGACGACCGCAAAGAGGGCGGCCATGCCGAGCGCAATGGCGAGCGCATGCGCGGCCGCCGCTTCCGCCGCCGCCTTGTTGCCCGAGCCCAGTGCGCGCGCCACCGAGGAGGAGATGCCGCCGCCCATGGCGCCGGCCGACATCATGCCCAGCGTCATCTGCGCCGGGAAAACGAGGGCGAGGGCGGCAAGCGCCGTGGTGCTGCCCAACTGACCCACGAACCAGCCGTCACCGATGCTGACCAGGCTTTGCATGGCCACGTTCAGGACGTTCGGTGTGGCGAGGGCAAGGATGGTGGGCACGATCGGCCCGGCCAGCATCATCTGCCGGCGTTCTGCGGAGGTCATTGCAGATTAGTTAGCACGCGCCGCCTCGCGCGCTCGCGAACTTATCTCATGAGGGAGGGAGACTTTCTCAGCGCCTGGCGCAGAGGGTCACGACGGTTTCGGCGAGCTGGTCGATGGTGTCGATGCCCGCCACCGTGTTGATGGGAATGGAGACATCGAAGCGGTCTTCCAGTTCCATGATCACGTCCATGACCGTGAGCGAATCCACGGTCGTGCCCTTGGAGATCACGGTCTGCGGCGTGATCGCCTGGCCGCCCACCTGATAGGGCGCCAGGAGACGAAAGATCTCCTGCGTCACGTCGAACTGCAGCGCGGATGCCGAGGGGGTGGCGAGATCGTAGGTGGCCTGCATGGCGCTCTCCGTCGAAGGGTGAGGCCATGTCACCCCATTCGAGGGCGCCTGGGAAATAACGTTTGGTTACCCGACATTGCGGACCGTTACGGATTGTTTCGCCTCAGCCCGGGGCTCGAATGGGGGGCACGACGTTGAGGCGCCGCCGCACCTCGTCGAGCGGCAGGTCGACATAGGCCCAGTAGTCCCACTTGTCGGAGAGATCGAGGTTCACCTGCGTCCCGCGCTCGATCGCCGCGAACATCCGCTCCGCCGCGCCGGGCTTGCCGAGCACGCCGGTCGTGACGAAGTCCTCGTTGGACGGGCGCATGTTCACGCCGGTGCTGAAGATCAGCACGGCGAACAGGACGACATAGAAGGGCCTCGTGCGCTTGAAGCCCGCCGTGAAGGCCGCGACCTGGATCTCGCCCTCGGGGTCGGTGTCGTAGCCGCCCAGCACATGGCAGAGATCGTGGTACAGCCCGGCCTCGGGAAAGCCCTTGCGCTCGCCGGGCAGGCTGAAACCGTTCTTGGCGTAGAAGGCGATCAGGCGGTGGCCCAGTGTGTCGTCCGGCAGATTCTCCCAGGCGCGGTAGCGCGCCGCGAGGGCGGGGTCTTCCATTACGCCGCGCATGATCAGCACGCTCTTCGCCAGGCCGAGTGGGCCCTTCTGCGCGAGCTGGTTCTTCATGATGTCGGCGATCTGGCTGCGGCGCAGGAAGTCGAGCTTGAAGACCAGCATCTGGCCCTCGGTGAGGCGGCGCAGATCGGCGAGTTCGGGCGTGGCGATGCCCAGCGCCTCGGAGAAAGCTTCCACCGCGGCAACGGTCTCGCGCGACGGCACGCCATCGGCCAGCGCCATGACGAGCATGCCGTTGGCGAACTGTTGCTTGAGTTCGATCGAGGGGAAGCCGGCCGCGAGTTCCGCCGGCGCGATGGGCGGCAGGGTGTCGATGTCGGCATCGATGCGCAGGATGACCCGCCGGGCCGCCTCCATCAGGGCCCGCTGCGCGGGCCCGACCGCGCCGGAGGCCGAAGCGATCGTCTTCAGGGCGCGCAGGCCGAGCAGGGCAGAGGCAGGATCGGGCTGTAACAGGCGCATGGTGGACCGCGGGATATTATGCGGCGAGCGGCCTGGGCTTCAACCATTCGTCGAAGTCGCTGAGCGCCCGCGCGCTCATCGCCTGCTTGCGCTCCTTGCCTTTGAAGGTGCCGTCAATCGGCGGGAACAAGCCGAAGTTGACGTTCATCGGCTGGAAGGTCGTGGCATCCGCACCGCCGGTGATGTGGCCCAGCAGCGCGCCCATGGCCGTGGTCGGCGGCGGCGGCGCCTGTGTCGAGCCAAGGCGCTCGGCGGCAGCAAAGCGTCCCGTCATCAACCCGACGGCGGCGCTTTCGACATAGCCCTCGCAGCCGGTGATCTGGCCCGCGAACCTGAGGCGCGGCATGGCCTTCAGCCGCAGCGTGGCGTCGAGCAGGCGCGGGCTGTTGAGGAAGGTGTTGCGGTGAAGTCCGCCGAGCCGCGCGAACTCCGCCTTCTCCAGGCCCGGGATGGTGCGGAAGATGCGCGTCTGCTCGCCGTGCTTCAGCTTGGTCTGGAAGCCCACGATGTTCCACAGCGTGCCGAGTGCATTGTCCTGGCGGAGCTGTACTACCGCCCACGGCCTCGTGCCGGTGCGCGGATCGCGCAGGCCGACCGGCTTCATCGGCCCGAAGCGCAGCGTCTGCGGGCCGCTGGCCGCAATCACCTCGATCGGCTGGCAGCCGTTGAAGTAGGGCGTGTTTGCCTCCCACTCCTTGAACTCGGTCTTGTCGCCCGCCAGGAGCGCGGCAACGAAGGCCTCGTACTGCGGCTTGTCCATCGGACAGTTGAGATAGTCGGCACCGTCGCCGCCCGGCCCGCCCTTGTCGTAGCGCGACTGCTTCCACGCCACCGAGAGATCGATGCTCTCGTGATGCACGATGGGCGCAATGGCGTCGAAGAAGGCGAGCGACTCCTCGCCGGTCAACTTGGCGAGCGCTTCCGCCAGAGCGGGCGAAGTGAGGGGACCGGTGGCCACGATCACGCTGTCCCAGTCCTCGGGCGGCAGGCCCGCGACTTCGGCGCGCTCCAGAGTCACCAGAGGATGGGCGAGCAGCGTTTCCTGCACTGCGGCCGAGAAGCCGTGACGGTCGACGGCCAGCGCGCCGCCGGCCGGCAGCTTGTGGGCGTCGGCTGCGCGCATGATCAGCGAGCCCGCGCGCCGCATCTCCTCGTGCAGCAGGCCCACGGCATTGTTCTGGGCATCGTCGGAACGGAAGGAGTTGGAGCAGACGAGTTCGGCCAGGTTCTCGGTGAGATGCGCCTCGGTGCCGCGCGTGGGCCGCATCTCGTGCAGCACCACGGGCACGCCTGAAGACGCGAGTTGCCAAGCCGCCTCACTGCCCGCGAGGCCGCCGCCCACGATGTGCACGCTCTTGGTGCTTGACGTCATGCTCTCCGACCTGAAACCGTGCGCCTCCTTACATGGGGGAGACCATCATGGCGATCAAGTTCCATAATCCCAAGAGCGTGTCGTTCTCGGGCAAATACAGCCTCGGCGGAGAAGTGCCGGCGGGCGCGCGGATGCTCTATGTCTCGGGCCAGGTCGGTGTCGATTCGCGCGGCAAGCTGCAGCCGACGTTCGAGAAGCAGGCAGCGCAGGTTTGGAAGAACATCGGCCAGGTCCTGAAGGCCGGCGGCATGACTTATAAGGACATCGTCAAGGTATCGGTCTTCCTTACCGACAGCCGCTTCGTCGGTCCCTACCGCACGGTGCGAGACCATTTCATCAAGGATGCGCCCTATCCCGCCTCGACCCTGCTGGTCGTGGCCGGCCTCGCCGACCCCGCCATGTTGGTCGAGGTCGAGGTGGTGGCGGCGAAGTAGAAAGGCGTCACGGTCGACAGGACATGACGGACTCCCTCAAGGTCGGACTGGCCCAGCTCAATCCCAAGGTCGGCGACGTCGCCGGCAATCTTGCCAAGGTCCGCGCCGCGCGCGCAGAAGCGGCCAAGCAGGGTGCCGACCTCGTGCTGACGACGGAACTCGTCCTCGCCGGATACTTCCCCGAGGACCTGGTCCTGAAGCCCGCCTTCCAGAAGGCCTGCCACGACGCCGTCGAGGCCTTGCGCGCCGACACCCGGGACGGCGGGCCGGCTCTGTTCGTCGCCACGCCGTGGCGCGAGGACGACAAGCTCTACAACGCCATGATCGCGCTCGACAAAGGCGAGATCATCGGCAAGCGCTACAAGGTCGACCTGCCGAACTACGGCGTGTTCGACGACAAGCGCGTGTTCGCACCGGGCCCGATGCCGGGGCCGCTGGTCTTCAAGGGCGTGCGCATCGGCGTGCCGATCTGCGAGGATGTGTGGACCCCCGATGTCGTCGAATGCATCTCCGAAACCGGCGGCGAGATCCTGCTGGTGCCCAACGCCTCGCCCTACGAGGTCGGCAAGACCGACGTCCGCGTGCAGCTCGGCGTTCAGCGCGTGGTCGAAAGCGGCCTGCCGCTCGTCTACCTCAACCAGGTCGGCGGGCAGGACGAGGTGATCTACGACGGCGGCTCGTTTGCGCTCGGCGCCGACCGCAAGCTGAAGGCCAAGCTCGCCTCGTTCCGCGAGGAAGTGACGACGGTCGAGTTCCGCCGCAACGGGAAAGGCTGGGAATGCCTGCCTGGCCCGATCGCGCCGGAACTGAGCAGCATCGAATCGATCTACCAGGCGATGGTGCTGGGCCTCGGCGACTATGTGAACAAGACGGGCTTTCCCTCCGTCGTGATCGGCCTCTCGGGCGGTGTCGATTCGGCCCTGACCGCCGCCGTGGCCGCCGACGCGCTGGGGGCGGCACGCGTGCACGCCATCATGATGCCGTCGCCCTACACCAGCCGGGAGTCGCTCGAGGATGCCGAGGCCTGCGCGAAAGCGATCGGCCTCAGGTACGACACCGTGAGCATCGAGCCCGCGATGACGGCGTTCCGCGCCATGCTCAAACCGCTGTTCGGCAACCGGCCCGAGGACGTCACCGAGGAGAACATCCAGAGCCGCGCCCGCGGCGTCACCCTGATGGCGGTGTCGAACAAGTTGGGCGGCATGGTGCTGACGACCGGCAACAAGTCGGAAATGGCGATGGGCTACGCCACGCTCTATGGCGACATGAACGGCGGCTACAACGTCCTGAAGGACGTCTACAAGACGACGGTGTTCGAGCTCTGCAAGTGGCGGAACCAGCAGGGCCGGGTGATCCCCGAGCGCATCCTCACCAAGCCGCCGTCGGCCGAACTCCGGCCCGACCAGAAGGACTCCGATTCGCTGCCGCCCTATCCGGTGCTCGACGCCATCCTGAAGGGCCTGATCGAACGCGATCTCGACGCCACGGCCCTGGCCGCCGAAGGCCACGATCTCGCCACCGTGAACCGCGTCTGGCGCCTGCTCGAAGGTGCCGAATACAAGCGCCGCCAGGCGCCGCCCGGCGTGAAGATCACGTCACGGCTGATCAGCCGGGAGCGGCGCCATCCGATCGTGAACGGGTTCAGGGGCTGAAACCCGAGTCGACCGCGAGCCGAAAGCGCCACTGCGGGGACCCACGCTAGACTGAATCGCTGTCCCTGCTGGCTTGGGTGATCGTCTCGGTGGCACCCGCTTCGTTCATCATGCCGATCCCTTGGCTTGCC
>JAUXST010000058.1 GCA_030679805.1 Reyranella sp.
TCGACAACTACCTCGGCCGCGTCACCAAGCCCCGCATCCTCGAAGCGGTGCGCGAGGCCAAGGGCGAATCTGCGGCGCAGCTCATCGACCATCTCAAGAAGGCCGAGATGGCGAAGGAGGCCGAGCGTCTACTCGATGGCACGGGCTGGTTGCCCGAGCCGCTGCGGCTCGTCGACAGCGTAGACGTGTCGGACACGCCGACCGACACGGTCGAGGAACTTCCCGCCTTTCTCGCCGACGGCGAAGGACGGGATGCAGCGACCGACGAGTCGGAGCCGCATCCCATCGGCGCCGAATAGCCACGACCCGCGGGGCGGCTTCGGCCGCCCCGTGTTCTCGCCGGCAATCGTTGGACAAACCCGGCCGCAGTGCCGGGCTTTTTCCATTGAGAGCTTCGTGACGTCCGATCCCCAAGAAAGAGGGAGAGGACGGCCGGGACGGGTTTGAGCCGGCGGGGTCGAGAGAGAGCACCTCCTGGTTCGGACCGTTCCCGCTCTCTCGAGGTCTCCTCCATGTCGAATGTTTCCCTCTCGGCGGCCACGCAGGCGCCGTTGCGCTCACTCGCCTGCGCTTCTGCCAATCTGCCCGCCGGTATTGGCGCGGCGGCGCACCTTCTTCTCCCTCACCTCGAACGCGGTGGGCGCATCGATGCGCCCACCCTGCGTGCTGCCATGGAGCACGCCTTCGGCGGCTCCGATGCAGCCGGCGCCTGGGACTGGAAGACCGCCTACGATGCCTGCGAAGCGGCAACCATCCTGTTCCTTCGCAAGTACGGCCCAGTCATTCGGGCGCGGGCTGGGGCGCCGCCTGCCGAACTGTCCATACTCAACAAGATCGCGGCGCTTCTCCCCACCCATACGCGACGCTCCGAAGAGAGCCAGGCGCTACAGCAATTCTCGACGCCGATCGCGCTCGGGTTCGTTGCCGCCAACGCCGCTGCGATCACCCCGGCCGACCTCGTACTCGAGCCTTCGGCAGGGACGGGCTTGCTCGCCATCTTCGCCGAGCTCGCCGGCAGCGGGCTGGCCCTGAATGAGCTGGCGGAAACGCGG
>JAUXST010000950.1 GCA_030679805.1 Reyranella sp.
CGTTGGTGACGCCGATATACATCGTGCTGAGTGAGCTGCTGGCCATGATGTAGACCCAGTAGCGGCGTTCACCCATGGCGGCCGACAGTGAGATCCTTCGCTGCGTTCAGGATAACATTATCTATATTTATCTGATAGTTATAAAAGTATCTTAAAGTTAAGGTGCGACTCCAAACCCCGCCCGTGTGATCGCCTTGCTGATGGCGGCGACGTCGGCGTCGGCCGGGAGGCGCATCTCCCCGCTCTTGAGATCGACGGAGATGGGCGCGGTGCCGGCGCCTGTGGCGGCACGGGTGACGGCTTTGACGCAGCCGTCGCAATCCATGCCGGTGACCTTGAGGATGAGTTCTTGAGCCATGTGATATAGCTAGCCGCCCGCCGGCCCGGCCGGCAAGAGGCAAAATCAGCACGGAGTTTTCGTGAGCGGCGACATCGACGATTTTCGCGGCCTTCTGGCCAAGGTGGGCAACGGCGAGACGCTGGGCATCGACGAGGCGGAACGCGCCTTCGACATCATGACCAGCGGCGACGCCACCCCGGCCCAGATGGGCGCCTTCCTGATGGGCCTGAAGGTCCGCGGGGAGACGGCCGAGGAGCTGGCCGGCGGTGCCCGGGCGCTCCGGGCCAAGGTCCTGCGCGTCCGCGCGCCCGAGGGCGCCATCGACATCGTGGGCACCGGCGGCGACCACCACGGTACTTATAATGTCTCGTCCTGTTCGGCCTTCGTCGTCGCGGGCGCCGGAGTCCCTGTCGCCAAGCATGGCAACCGCGCTTTCACCTCCAAGTCGGGGGCGGCCGACGTTCTGTCGGAGCTGGGCATCAACCTCGAACTGCCGATCGAAGTGCTGGAAAAGGCCCTCGTCGAAGCCAACGTGTGCTTCCTGATGGCGCCGCGCCATCACAGCGCCATGCGCAACGTGGCGGGCCCCCGGGTCGAGCTCGCGCCCAACCGCACCATCTTCAACCTGCTGGGGCCGATGTCGAACCCAGCGCTGGTCAAGCGCCAGCTCGTGGGTGTGTTCGACCGCCGCTGGCTAAAACCCGTCGCCGAGGCGCTGGGGCAACTCGGCCTCGAGCGCGCGCTGGTCGTGCACGGCCAGGACGGCATGGACGAGATCACCACCACGACCACAAGCTGGGCCGCCTCACTCGTGAACGGCAAGGTCAGCGACATCGAGATCGCACCCGAGGAGATCGGCGTGAAGCGCGCCACGATGGCCGAGCTCAAGGGCGGCACGCCAGCCCACAACGCCGCGGCCATCCACACGGTGCTGGCCGGCGAGAAGAACGCCTTCCGCGACATCGTCGTGCTGAACAGCGCCGCGGCGCTGATGGTCGCGGGCAAGGCGCAGGACTTGAAGCAGGGCGCCGCGCTCGCGGCAGCCTCGATCGACACCGGCAAGGCGGCCACAGCACTCGCCACACTGAAAAGGATCTGCGCATGAGCGACACACTCGAAAAGATCGTCGCCGACAAGCGCCGTCACGTTGCCGGCCGCATGTCGCAGCGACCGCTGCGCGCCATCGAGAATCTCGCCCGCGACACCGATTCGCCGCGCGGTTTCGCCAAGGCGTTGAAAGCGACCATCGCCGCCGGCCGCTACGGCCTGATCGCCGAGATCAAGAAGGCCTCGCCCAGCAAGGGGCTGATCCGCGAGGACTTCGATCCGCCAGCCTTGGCCAAAGCCTACGAGCGCGGCGGCGCCACCTGCCTGTCGATCCTGACCGACGGCCCCTACTTCCAGGGCAAGGACGAATTCCTCACGCAAGCCCGCGCGGCGGTAAAACTGCCGGTGCTGCGCAAGGATTTCATGATCGACCCCTACCAGGTACCGGAAGCCCGCGCGCTGGGCGCCGACTGCATCCTGCTGATCATGGCTTGCCTCGACGATGCGCTGGCGGCCAACCTCACCAGCCTGGCGCACAAGTGGGGCATGGACGTGCTGGTCGAGGTCCACAATGAGCCCGAACTCGAACGTGCGCTGAAAATCGATGCCGATCTGATCGGCGTCAACAACCGCAACCTCAAGACGCTGGCAGTCGACCTCGCCACGACCGAGCAGCTGGCACCGATGGTGCCCAAGGATCGCGTGCTGGTGGCCGAGAGCGGCCTCGGTTCGCCGGCCGATCTCGCGCGCATGGCCAAAGTGGGCGCCAAGGCTTTCCTGATCGGCGAGAGTTTCATGCGCCAGCCCGACGTCGAGGCCGCGGTGCGCCACATGCTGGTGCGCGAGGCAGCGGCGGCATGAGCCGGAAGACGCTCACCCACTTCGACGGCACCGGCAACGCCCGCATGGTCGATGTCGGCGCCAAGGAAATCACGGAGCGCGTGGCCGTGGCGCGCGCCAGCGTCACCATGCAGGCCGCAACCCTGAAACTGATCGCGACCAAAAAGGCCAAGAAGGGCGACGTGCTGGCCGTGGCCCAGCTCGCCGGCATCATGGCGGCAAAGAAGACGCCCGACCTGATCCCGCTCTGCCATCCGCTGGCGCTGAGTTCTGTCGATGTAAAACTCACGCTCGACGCCAAGCGAAAGGCCGTCGACATCGAGGCGACCTGCAAGCTGAAGGGCCGCACCGGCGTCGAGATGGAAGCGCTGAC
>JAUXST010000951.1 GCA_030679805.1 Reyranella sp.
CCGCGATGCGCCACATGCCGATCGACCTGTTTGAGCAGCGCCTGCGCGACGGAATCAAGTTCGGCCAGTCGTTCGGCGCCGACTTCGTGCTGATGAGCCTGCAGTATGCGCCGGCGGTCGTCGCGCTGTCGGACGAGGAAGTGTACGAGCGCGTCATGGCGAAGGTGGCGATGGAAGTTGGCGCCGGCCTGTTCCACCGCTATGATATTATGCGGGGCTGGTACGATGATGGTATGCCCTACGCGCAGTTCGTGCAACTCGACGGGTTGCACCTCAACGATTTTGGCCAGAAGTGCATCGGCAAGCTCCTGACCCAGTCGATCCTGGGTGCGCTGACTGGTCCCTAGCCAAGCCGGAGTCCGTCATGCCCCGTCGCTTCGTCGATCTGTCGATTTATCTTGAGAACGACGTCATTTCCGATCCGGTGCCGTTCGGCCCGAAGATCCAGTATCACAAGCATGAGAATACCGCGGCGCAGATCGCGGGCTTCTTTCCCGGCCTGAAGAAGGAAGATCTGCCCGACGGCGAGGGCTGGGCGGTCGAGAACGTCAATCTCAGCACGCACAACGGCACGCACCTCGACGCGCCCTATCACTTCCATTCGACGATGAACAAGGGCGAGCGCGCCATCACCATCGACGAGGTGCCGCTCGACTGGTGCTTCCAACCCGGCGTGAAGCTCGACTTCCGTGCCATGGAGGACGGCCATGTCATCACCGCCAGGGAAGTCGACGACGAGCTCAGGCGCATCGGCCACGAGCTGAAGCCGCTGGAGATCGTCGTGGTCAACACGCGCGCGGGTTCGCGCTACGGCAACAGCGATTATGTGAACTCGGGCTGCGGCATGGGCTACGACGCCACCATGTACCTGCTGGAGCGTGGCATTCGCCTGACCGGCACCGACGCCTGGAGTTGGGACGCGCCGTTCTATTTCACCGCCCAGAAATGGGCGAAGGACCACGACCCGTCGATCATCTGGGAAGGCCACAAGGCCGGCCGTGACATCGGCTACTGTCACCTGGAGAAGCTGCACAATCTCGAGGCGCTGCCGGGCGACGGCTTCACGATCTCCTGCTTCCCGCACAAGATTCGCGGTGCTTCGGCCGGCTGGACGCGGGCCGTGGCGATTTTCGAGGAATAGCGGCCAGAGCGCTACTAGAGCGACGCAGGGCGGCGCGCGAAGACGAGCGCGAGACCGAGACTGGCGATGCCGAGGCCGGCGCCCTGCCGCAGACGCCGGAGCAGCGACGGCCGGACGACCGCTATCGAGCGCGCCCGCGACGCCATGAGGGCGACCACGACATCGACCGCGGTATTGAGCGTCACCGAGACCAGTCCGAGCAGCAGGAACTGCGACCACGCAGGGCCCGTGGCAGGGTCGACGAACTGCGGCAGGAAGGCCAGGAAGAATGCAGCGGTCTTGGGATTCAGCGCCTCGACGACGATGCCTTCGCGGAAGGCGCGCCGCGCGCCAGTCGGTTCGGCGTGCATGTCGATGGCGACCCGCGCCTCGCGTATGGTCTTGATGCCGAGCCAGACGAGATAGACCGCGCCGGCGATCTTCAGCAGCGTAAAAGCCTCGGCACTGGCCAGCACGAGTGCCGAAACGCCGACCGCGCCCGCGGCGACGTGAACGAGTCCGCCCAGTCCGGTGCCGAGGCTTGAGGCCAGTCCTTCCTCACGGCCGCCGGCCAAGGTCCTTGCGGCAACGTAGAAGATGCCCGGCCCTGGCGAGATCGCGATGGCGAATGCCGCGAGGAAAAACAGGATGACGTTGGCGAATTCCATCGACTAGGCGAGCGGCTCGGGCTCGCCCGGCGGCAGCGGCATCTCGAAGACGTTGAGCGTCATCGAGACCAACATGTAGTAGCCGCACACGCCGACCAGATCGACAACGCCCTGCTCACCGAAGGCATCGACGGCGCGTTTGTAGTTGGGCGTCGCCACCCGGTTGGTGTCGAGATATTCCGTGACGAAGTCATAGACCACGCGCTCGACGTCGCGCGTGAACGGCGGCGTGGCCCGCGTGCGCACGGCCTCGATGATGGCGGGCGCGAGGCCCGCTTCCTTGGCCAGCCGTGCATGAGCGTAGAATTCGAATTGCGCCTTGTAGTAACGGCCGACGAGGCAGATCGCGAGCTCGGCGAGGTCCTTGGGCAGCGAGCTGTTGAAGCGGCAGTATTCACCGAGTTTCTGGGCGCGGTCGGCCAGGCCCGGCGCGCGCAGCCAGGGGTCGAATGGCCCACGCAGGCCGCCGCGAGGTCCCGCGACGATGGCGTCGGCCACCTTCTTCTGTTCAGGGGTGAGCTTGTCGAGGTCGAGCGGGGCCAGACGCGGCATGAATGACGACTCCTGAAATGCGGGACGGGGGTTAGAGCGGACAGCCGGCGTCGCCGACGCGATTCTTGTCGGCATTGTCGAAGATGTTGTTGATCATCATCTCGCCGGCGCGCTGGGCGATGTCGGCCCGGGTGACGCAGGACGTCGTGGCGCTCCACAGCACCTTGCCGGTATCGACCGAATAGAGCGAAAGCGAGATGCGCAGCGTCGGGCCGGCGGTCGAAGGCGTGCGGCCGGTGTTGCGGCCGATCGGATTGGCGGGGACGGGGAGATACGGATTGGAGCCCGGCTCGGCATAGGCCGGCCGTTCGCCGAGCTCGCCGTAGTTCTGCCTGCTGCCGCCCAAAAGGTCGAAGTAGCTCACGTCCAGGCGCATGACATTGCTGCCGCTGAAACCCACCTCGTTGCCGCGCTGCGACAGGCGAACCATCACTTGCCGGCGCAATTCGCGTCCCAGCCTTGTGTCGGAGCCGAGTTGCACGGCGGTCTTGGTCTTGGGGATCGGCTGCCACGCCTTGATCTCCAGTTCGCCGAGCTTGGGGCCGGTGCCGATGCTGCCATAGCCCTGCGCCGGTGCCGGGGCCGAGGTAAAGTGGGCAAGCGCCCAGACGGCGACGAGAGCTGCTGCGATCCGCATTGATTTCCTCCTAGGCCGTCGGCTTTTGCCAGCCGGGCTCGTCCCTGTCGAGCAGACGCTTGAGCGACTCGAAATGCAGGAAGGCCTGCTGCGCCTCGCCCGCGATCTGTCGGGCCGTATGCTCGGCCATCGCCTCGTCGATATTGTGCAACTCCCGGCCGGTCTGCATGGCCAGTACCTGCACCATCGCCGCGCGCTCGAGATAGTAGAGGTCGTCGTAGGTCTGCGCGACGGTCGATCCCGACACGATCACGCCGTGGTTGCTCAGGAACAGGATGTCCTTGTCGCCCATGGCGCGGCACATGCGCTCACCTTCGTCGTTCGACAGCGCGACGCCGCCATACTTGTCGTCGTAGGCGATGCGGCCCCAGTAGCGGAAGGCGTTCTGGGTGCACATTTCGATCTTGCCGTTCTTGATCGAGGTCAGCGCCGTCGCATAGGGCATATGGGTGTGCAGCACGACCTTGGCGCGCGGGTTGCCGGCGTGGATGCGGGCGTGGATGAAGAAGGCGGTCGGCTCGACCTCGTACTTGCCTTCGACGATGTTGCCCTCGCCGTCGGCCATGACGATGTCGGACGGCGTGATCTCCGACCAGTGCAGTCCCTGGGGGTTGACCAGGAACAGCTCCTCGCGGCCGGGCACGGTCATGCTGAAATGATTGCAGACGCCCTCGTTCAGCCCGTGCCGCGCGGCGGCGCGCAGGGCCGTCGTCAGGTCGATACGCGCCTGGATGACAGGGTCGTTGGCCAGCATCGAAAGGGCTCCGTTGCAGAAAGGTGCTGCGGCCGGCGATGATGCTGCCAAGCGCATGCCGCGGCCAAGCAAAATCGCTGCATTCCGAAGGTCGGTTCAATGAATGTCCTGTTCGGTTCACCTCTGGGAACTCTGCTGGCCAAGCCGTGGGTCGACCGGGTCGGGCTCTACGGGCTGCGGCCAACGCCGCCGGCGAAGACGCAGGACGATTCCGCAATGAAATCGGCGCGCCTCTGCCGGCCTTCTGGTTGGCATCCCGACTGTGTGCTCTGTTAAGCTACAACGACCGGGTTCGCCTCGAGGCCGAAGGCGCTCGGCTGACGTGGGAGACGGCGATCTTCGGCGAAGCGGCTGCCGATTCCGATCCCGGCCAGCTCGATCGGCGTCTGGCGGCGACCCGCCATCTGGCGACTCGCGGATGGTTCTATCCGCTGCTGTTTCCGCGCCTCGCACCCTCGGCACGCTGGCGGATCGATCGACCTGAGCAGGTCGAGCACGAGCTTGGCCCAATGCTTGAAGATCCCGCCCGTCTTTATGTAGCGCCAATCGACGTCGGCACCATCGCGGTATCCCGCCCGTTCGTGAAGAACGGCGTGCGGGAGTATTGGCTGCGAGCGCCCACGCCGGTGGCGTGACTGCGCATCCGGCCGGGCAGCGAAGTCCTCTACGCTCGTGTCGTCGAGCCGGTAGGCGGAGCGCCCACGGACACCTTGATCTTTGGTAGCGGTCTTTGCCTGGAGTTCGAGCTCTTGTCGGTGGTGCGCGATCCTAGCGCCCGTCTGGCGGCAATGGGTTGGCGGGTGATCGAACCGGTCTCGCCGTATCACGGCCTGCAGGCAATGCCCGGCTACTACGGCGGTGAGCCGTTCTTCGCCGCCGGGCCGACGAGTTCGATCGATCTCATTGCCGGTCAGGCAGTCGAGTCGGCCTTGCTTGTTGCCTGGAGCCGCGGTCGCTTCGGCGGCAAGGCGGCGTTGGCCGGCATCTCGATGACCTCGTTCGTGGCACAACAGGTGGCGAGCCATTGCCACCTGTTGGCAGCCGAGGTGCGGCCCGACGCCGTGATGCTGATCAGCCACTCGGGACGCATCGAGGACGTGACGTTCGGCGGTGCGCTCTTGGCGATGCTGGGCCTCGGCCTTGCTCTGGCCGACGTCGGCTGGTCGCGCGAGGCGCTGGCGCGGTTGTCGCGGATCATCGATCCGGCCGAAACGCCCGCCCTCCCGGCTTCGCACATCGTGTCGATCCTAGGCGAAACCGATCGGTGGGTGCCCTACGACGACGGGCTGGAGGTCGCGCGGCGATGGAACCTGCCCGTGGCCAACATCTTCAGCTACCGGCTCGGTCATCTCGGCATGCCAGTCCAGCTGGCACGCGATGCCGCTCCGTTCATGCGGCTCAAGCAGGTTCTGGCCGCGTGATCCCGTTTTGCGAAATCTCCCGGACGAGTTTGGTCCGCACGGCGCGGCCGAAGCGGTCGAAGTTGTCGGCCACGATCATGAAGGCGCCGGGCCCGCCAATGACGTTCTCTTCGTAATACCTGTCGAGCGTGAGGTCCGGCGGCCGGCCGAAATTGGTGCGATTCATCATCACCGGCAGGCCGTTGATGACGATGCCCTGGGAGACCAGCCTGTCACGTACGATCTCGGCCGGCGGGCCGTCGTTGGTGCGGCCGTCACCCGAGATGTCGATGACGCGCCGCTTGGAGGTGAAGCCCGAGTTTTCGAAGCGCTGGCCGGCGTGGGCGAGGGCGGCGCCGACGGCCGTCCAGCTCTGCGACTCGCGGGGCGCCTCGGCGAGCTTGTCGGCGAACCGTCGCGCCCCCGCGGCGCTGTCGATCACCGACCAGTCGAGCGCCACGATCTGGTAGTGCGTGCCGGCCCATTCAGTGTAGCAAAGGGCGATACGCCGATGTTCGCCGGACAGGATCGCGTCGATGACGCGGTCGCTGGTCAGCGCCTCGATGTATCCGCGCCGCTGCAGTTCGGCCTCGACTTCATCGATCGACCTCGAGACATCGACCGCGAGCACGAGCTGGAGATCGACCGGCGTATCGGCTTTGGCCGTTGTTGCCGCCGTAGCCATCGCCGCCAAGGAGCCCACAAGCGCCGACCGTCGCTTCATGCCCGCCTCCTGCCGAAGGCGTCGAGCATAGCACCGGATGCACGAGGGCAAAGAAAAACGCCGGAGGAAAAGACCCCCGGCGTTGCACTCGACCTGCTGTGCGCGGTCTATTGATCGTCGTCGAACCCGCGCTTACGCGGTTCGTAGTCGCGCTCGCGGCGCTTGTCCGGACCCGGGGCATCGCGCCGGCGTACCGGCTTGGCGACTTCACCGCTCGGAGGCTCAAATCCGCCGGAGGGCGGGGCGCCGGAGAAATCGGCGCGTCGGTCACGCATCGGGCCACCGTCGCTCGGGCCGGACGGCGCGCCGCGGTAACCACCACCGCCACCACCGGCACCGCCGCCGCCATATCCACCACCACCGCCGCCGCGATAGCCACCGCCACCGCCACCGC
>JAUXST010000952.1 GCA_030679805.1 Reyranella sp.
GTGCTGCACCACGTGACGCAGGCGCTGCGCGCCCATAAATTGTTCGCGCGCGACGTCGACTACATCGTCAAGGACGGCCAGGTCGTCATCATCGACGAGTTCACCGGCCGTATGATGGCCGGCCGGCGCTACTCCGAGGGCTTGCATCAGGCGCTCGAAGCCAAGGAGCAGGTCGAGATCCAGCGCGAGAACCAGACGCTGGCATCGATCACCTTCCAGAACCTGTTCCGCATGTATCCCAAGCTGGCCGGCATGACCGGCACGGCGCTGACCGAGGCGACCGAGTTCGGCGAGATCTACCGCCTCGAGGTGGTCGAGATTCCGACCAATGTAACGGTCGTCCGCAAGGACGCCGACGACGAGATCTACCGCACGCTCGCCGACAAGACGCGGGCTATCGTCAAGCTGATCGAGGAGTGCCGCGCCCGCAACCAGCCGATGCTGGTGGGCACCGTGTCGATCGAGAAGTCCGAGGCGCTGGCGGCCGAGCTGAAGAAGCAGGGCATCCCGCACAACGTGCTGAACGCCCGCTTCCATGACCAGGAAGCCGTGATCGTGGCCCAGGCCGGGCGGCCGGGCTCCGTCACCATCGCCACCAACATGGCCGGCCGCGGCACCGACATCCAGCTCGGCGGCAACGTCGAGATGCTGGTGAAGCAGAGCGAGCCCGAGATCGTCGCCAAGCTCCCCGGCGACTCGGACGAAGCGCGGGCTGCGCGCAAGGCCGAGATCGACCGCATCGCGGCGGAGATCCGTGCCGGCGTCGAGCGCGACCGCGAGATCGTGCTGGCCGCGGGCGGCCTCTACGTGGTCGGCACCGAGCGCCACGAGAGCCGGCGCATCGACAACCAGCTGCGCGGCCGTTCAGGCCGCCAGGGCGACCCGGGCGCCTCGAAGTTCTTCCTGTCGCTCGAAGACGACCTGATGCGCATCTTCGGCAACAACAAGGTGCTCGACTGGGTCCAGAAGAAGGGTATGACCGACGACGAGGCGCTGACCCACCGCTGGCTCAACAAGGCGCTGGAGACGGCGCAGGGCAAGGTCGAGGCGCGCAACTTCGAGATCCGCAAGAACCTGCTGCGCTTCGACGACGTCATGAACAGCCAGCGCAAGGAGATCTACAAGGAGCGCATCGAGCTGATGGCGACCGAGGACGTGTCGGAGACGGTGTCCGGCATGCGCCGCGACGTCGTCGACGCACTGGTCACACGTACCATCCCC
>JAUXST010000953.1 GCA_030679805.1 Reyranella sp.
CGAGGCGATGTCGGCCACGTGCGCCAGTAATCTGAGCTCAATTTGAGAATAATCGGCGCTCAGGAGCTTGTGGCCCTTCTCGGCGATGAAGGCCTGGCGGATCTTGCGGCCCTCTTCGGAGCGCACCGGGATGTTCTGCAGGTTGGGATCGGTCGAGGCGAGCCGGCCCGTGGCGGCGCCGGTCATGTGATACGAGGTATGCACGCGGCCAGTCCTCGCGTCGACCTGGCGCACCAGCGCGTCGGTATAGGTGCCCTTCAGCTTGGCGAGCTGGCGGTGTTCCAGGATCTTCACCGGCAGCGGATGGCCTTGCGCCGCGAGATCGTCCAGCACCGAGGCGTCGGTCGCCCACGATCCGTTCTTGTTGCGCTTGCCGCCGGGCAGCTTCTGCTCGTCGAACAGGATCTCGCCCAGCTGCTTGGGCGAACTCACGTTGAACTCGCGCCCGGCGATCTTGTGGATCTCGCCCTCGAGTTCGCCCAGGCGCTTCTCGAAATCGTTGCTGAGGTTTTTCAGCTTCAGCGCATCGACCTTGATGCCGGCCGTCTCCATGCCCAGCAGCACCGGGATCAGCGGTCGCTCGATGGTCTCGTACATCGTCGTCATATGCTCGGGCACCAGCCGCGGCTTCAACCGCGCCCAGAGCTGCATCGTGACGTCGGCATCCTCGGCCGCATAGTCGCGCGCGCGGTCGAGCGGCACCTTGTCGAAACTCACCTGCTTGGCGCCGCTGCCGGCCACGTCGGAGAACTTTATGGTCGTCTGTCCCAGATGCAGCGCGGCCAGCTCGTCCATGCCGTGGTTGTTCTTGCCGGCGTCGAGCACGAAGGAGATCAGCATCGTGTCGTCGACCGGGCCGATCTCGACGCCGTAGCGGCGGAACACCGTCATGTCGTACTTGATGTTCTGGCCGACCTTCAGGACCGCCGGGTCTTCGAGCATCGGCTTCAGCGCGGCGATCGCCTTCTTGAGCGGGATCTGGCCGTCGAGGAGTTTTCCGCCGTCCTTGTCGCCGCCGTCTCCCAGCAGATCGAGCGCGCCCTGCGCGGCACCTCCCGGGACACGATGCATGAGCGGCAGATAGGCCGCCCGCCGCCGAGTCGAATTCACGTCGCCCCATGGCCCTTCGAGCAGCGCCAGCGAGACGCCGACCAGGCCCGCATTGTTGGCGTCGAGCGCATCGGTCTCGCAGTCGAAGGCAACCGCGCCGGCTTTCGTGGCTTCCGCGACCCATTCGGTGAGCTGTGCCTCGGTCTGGATCAACTCGTAGTCGGCAATGGTGAAAGGCTGGTTCGACTTGGCATGCGCCGTAGGTGCCGGCTTCGAGGGCGCGGGCTCGGCCTTCTTCACCTGTGCCGGCGTCGCCGACGGCGCCACCGGGTTGGTCGCCTCGCCCAGCTCGCCCTTGTAGCGGGCGAGCAGGCTCTTGAAGCCCTGCTGCTCCAGCCACGGCAGCAGCACGTTGGGATCGGGGGCGTGCTTGTCGAAGGAATCTGGATCGGCCGGCGGCGGCACATCGTCCCGCAACAGCACCAGCTTCCGCGAGATGCGGATCAACTCGGCATTCTGTTCCAGCGATTCGCGCCGCTTGGGCTGCTTGATCTCGCCCGTGCGCTTCAAGAGCGTTTCGAGGTCGCCGTATTCGTTGATGAGCTGGGCGGCGGTCTTCACACCGATGCCCGGCGCGCCCGGCACGTTGTCGGTCGAATCGCCGGCCAGGGCCTGGACATCGACCACCTTGTCCGGCGTGACGCCGAACTTCTCCATCACCTCGGCCGGCCCGACCTTGCGCATCTTCATCGGGTCCATCATGTCGACGCCCGGGCGGATGAGCTGCATCAGGTCCTTGTCGGACGACACGATGGTACAGGTGGCGCCGGCCTCCACCGCCATGCGGGCGTAGGTCGCGATCAGGTCGTCGGCCTCGAAGCCCGCCAGCTCGATGCTGGGCATGCCGAAGGCGGTGGCGGCCTCGCGGATCAGCGGGAACTGCGGGATCAAATCCTCCGGCGGTTCCGGCCGTTGCGCCTTGTACTTGGGATAGATCTCGTTGCGGAAGGTGGTGCGGCCGGCATCGAGGATGACCGCCACGTGATCGACTTCGGGATCGTCGAGCAGCTGCGTCAGCATGCGGCAGAAGCCGAACACGGCGTTGATCGGCGTGCCGTCGGGCCGGTTCATGGGCGGCAGCGCATGATAGGCGCGGAAGATGTAGCCCGAGCCGTCGATCAGGTAGAGGTGACGGATCGGCTTGTTGTCGCCCTCTGCCGGCTTCTCGGGAGTCTTGGATTTTGCCATGTCCAAGGCCTAGCACGACGGGGGCGGGGGAGGGGAGGCCGGTGTCGCGTGAATAGCGACGAAAACAAAATCCGTTCCGGAACTTTTCGCAGCGGCCTCGGTCGGGCCCAAGTGCTTGACGGGGCGATGGAATCGCCGTCTCGCCGGCTTCCGGGCCTGTCGCCTGAAACACGACATATTCAAGATCCGTTTCGGAGCTTTTGCGCCACCAGCTCGGCGGTCCGTTCGAGCATGCGATTTTCGGCGGCGAGTTGAAGCTCGGCCAGCTCGCGGCGTTCGGCACGATCCTCGGCGCGGTGCCGCGCGCGGTCGAGGCGGTTCATCACGTACATGGCCAGCTGGGTGTTGTGGCGCTCGACCGAGGCGACCTCGTTGCCGCGATAGAGGATCGGCCGTCGCTCGACGTGGCCGGCACGCAGGATGAGGTCGTCTTCCATCATCGAAATACGTTCCTCGACGATCCTGTCGTAGCGGTTGGCGAAACGCGGATGGTTCGCCCGCCAGCGCTGCACGGTGCGCGGCGTGATCCCGGTGCGGGCGGCCGCCTCGGCGACCCGGCCGCAGCGCCGGAACTGGCGCAGGAAATAGCCCTGCTGTTGCGGCAGGCTGCGCTTCTTCGCGGTGGCGGGAAGGGGCGTTACGGCAGGCGCTTCGGGGTCCATTTCATCTCCGTCTGCGGGAGTAGGATAGGATATATAGGGGGCGTCCGCCTGAAGTCAAGCACAAAACAAGAACATACGGTATTGCGGAAATACGGTAAAGCGGAGTACCCATGATCACATGAAGACCACCCTGACAGTTACGGACCGCGGCACCGTCACCTTGCCAGCCAAGTTGCGTCGTGCGCTCGGCATCAAAGCCGAGGATCAGCTCATTGCAGAGGCCACGCCCGAAGGCTTGTTGCTGAGGCCGGCCATCACGTTGCCGATCGAGATCTACGGCGAGAAGCGAATCGCCGAATTCGACGAAGCCGAAGCGGAACTCGACAAGGTTCTGCGCCGCAGGCGACCGCCGGCGCGCTGACCGCCCGACGGGAGGGCGGCGTGCGGGTCTTCCTCGATGCCAACGTGCTGTTCTCGGCCGCGAAGTCCGATGGCGCCGTCCGACGGCTGCTGGAACTGCTGACCGCCGAGGGGCACGTTCTGTGTGCGGACGGCTATGTCGCGGAAGCAGCGCGCCGTAACCTGGCGGCCAAGGGGCCGACGAGCCTCACGGTGCTGGCGGCGCTGCTCGATCGTCTGGAAGTGGCACCTGCACAGGCCGATCCGGACTCGATGGCGGCGGCGCGGGCGTTGCCTGAAAAGGATCGGCCGGTTCTGGTCGCGGCGGCCCGAATGAAGTGCGAGGCGCTGGTCACCGGCGATCGTACCCACTTTGGTCCGTTCTATGGCCGCTCGCTGGGCGGTGTCGCCATCCACTCGCCATGTTCGCTGGCGGAATGGTTGTTCGACGCAAAGTGAGCCTTGGACACCGTGAGACAACCATTGTTGACTTCGATTCTGCCAGGGGGAGAAGAGCGATCATGATGTCGCGGCGTTTTGCAGTTGTCGGGCTTTCGTTGCTGGGACTGTTGTCCATGTCGCCGGGCGCCCGGGCCCAGGACGTCCGCGTCATGGAGTCGGCGCCGAAGGCGAGCGCCGTGATCGAGGGCCGCAGCAGCGAGTTCTTCGTCCGCTTCGATAGGCCGGTCGATCATATCCACTCGCAGCTCGCCATCACCCGCAACGGACAGGTGGTTGAAAAGCTCGTCCCGCGCCTCGAGTCGGCACCGGAAGTGTTGTATGCCCGCGCGCCGACCCTGGCCCCGGGTGACTACGAACTCAATTGGCGGGTGAAGACGATGACCGGCGTCGACGTCATCCAGGGTAACATTCCCTTCACCGTGAAACCCTAGAGCAGGTTTTATGCCTTAGACGAATCCCAGCCGCCGCCGGTTCGCGCGGCCGGCGGCGTCCGTCAGCAGCATCGCCAGCCGGGCCGCTTCCGCCGCAAGCTGCGCTTTGGCGCTTGTTGCCGCCGTGTAGACCGTCGCCAGCGCGCAGCCGGGCGGCAGGGGCGCCACCAGGACGATGCCGGGTGTGGAGAGGATCTCGGTCGCCTGCGTGCAGCCGATGGGATGGCGGCTGGTCGAGGCGGCGAGCGCGCGCATCGCCGTGGCGCCGTTCGGCGCTGTCTTCAGCCGCGACGCGACCTCGTTAGAGATCCCAAGATCGTGCAGCACCTTGGCGAAATGGATGCCGGCGGTGGCCTGCTCAGGATCGGGAAAATGGATTTCGTCCGATGCGAGCAGGGCGGTGCGCAGCGCGTCGGCGTCGCCGATCGCGGGCAGGGCCTCGCCGCGCCGGATGGCAACAGCGGTTTCGACCGTGCCGAGGTCCGCCGCCGAGTGAGCCGCGACATGGCCGTCCTTCGCCAAGCCGTCGATCAGGGCGCGGGTCAGGATCACGAGGTCGGCCGGCTCACCGGCAAGCAAGCAGGCGCGCATCGCGCCCACGGCGCCGAAGGTGCCCGCGATGGTGCAGCCGGTCGCGGCCTCGAAGGCGGGCCGCAATGAGTCGACCAGGCCTTGGGCCGCGCCGCCGCTCAGGATCTTGAGAGACTTCATTGGACCTTGAGGCCGGCTTTCTCGATCACCTTCGCCCATTTGTCGATGTCGCCCTTGAGGAACGTGGTGAAGGCCGCCGGGGTCATCGTCATCGGCACCGCGCCCTGCTTGGCCCAGGCTTCGCGGATCGCGGGCCGGGCGATGATCTTGCCGATCTCTTCGTTCAGCCGCGCCACGATCTCGGGCGGCGTTCCGGCCGGCGCCATGATGCCGAGCCAAATCGTGGCCTCGTAGCCCGGTACGCCCGCCTCGCTCACCGTCGGCACATCGGGCAGGACGGTTGAGCGCTTGAGGCCAGTGGTCGCCAACGCCCGCACCTGGCCGCCATCGATCTGGCCCTTCATCGCCGTCACGGCGTCGAACATGATCTGCACGTGGCCGCCGATCACGGCACTGCGCGCGTCGCCGCTGTTCTTGTACGGCACATGCAGGATGTCGGTGCCGGTCATGGTCTTGAACAGTTCGCCTGCCAGGTTGTAGGGCGTGCCCGGCCCGGCCGAGGCATAGGAGAGCTTGCCCGGGTTGGCCTTGGCGTAGGCGATCAGCTCCTGCACCGTCCTGGCCGGAAGCGAGGGGCTGACCACCATCACCAGGTCCGACGAATTGACGGGCGCCACCGCTGTGAGATCGCGCATCAGCGCATAGGGTTTCTTCGTCAGCAGCGTCTCGTTGGTGGTGAGCGTATTGGACATCATCAGGAGCGTGTGGCCGTCGGGGGTGGCCTTGGCGACGACGTCGGCGCCGATGGTGCCGCCGCCGCCCGGCTTGTTTTCAACGACGAAGGACTGCTTCACGATTTCCGACAGTTCATGCCCGAGCACGCGGGCATAGATATCGGCCGGGCCGCCCGGCCCGAACGGCACGACGATTTTTACCGGCTTGTTCGGATAGGGCTGCGCGCCCGCCGGTGCCGACAGCCCGGCGAGAGCCAAGATTACGAAACTGAATTTCGCACTCCAGCGCATGAGGTCCTCCCAGGACTTGTTCGTTAGCCGACTATTGTTGCCCCAAGTGATGCCATGGCTGCGGCGGATCGAACAGACTAGAACTGTCACAACAAAGAGAGGGTGTCGGGGGGGATGGCGGAAGCCGCGACCGGGGGCGATGCCGCGGGGCATCGCAGCGTCGAAAGCCGCGCCTCGTGGCGGGCGGCCTGGATAACCCTCGCGATCCTGTCGATCTCCTTCGGTTCGCCGTTGCTCATCGTCGTTGGCATGAAGCCGATGCAGGAGGCGCTCGGGACCGAACGGGCAGTGCTGGCGCTGGCCGGCGCGCTGGTCTGGATCGGCACCGGCGCCGGCGGAATCCTGATGGGCTGGCTGGCGGACCGCATTGGCCTGCGCACAACCATCACCATCGGCGCCTGCATGATCGCGGGCGGCCTCGCGCTTTCCTCGACCGGCTCGATCTGGGCGCTCTACCTCGGCCAGGGGCTAATGGTGGGCTTCCTGGGAAGCGGCGGCGTCTATCCACCGCTCCTGGTCTACGTCAGCCGCTGGTTCGACCGCCGGCGCGGCACGGCGTTCGCTCTGATTTCGTCGGGCCAGTACGGTGCGGGCGTCGTCTGGCCCACGCTGTTCGAACGCGGGATCAGCAGCGTGGGCTGGCAGTTCGTCATGCTGGCCTACGCCGTCGTCGTGCTGGTCGTCATCCTGCCCACTGCCTTGCTGTTGCGGCCGCCACCCCTTGCGCCGCTGCCGCTCCGACACGCGCCGGCGTCCGCTGCCCGCCACGGCCGTCGCGTCGCCGGGCTGCATCCCAACGTGGCGCAGGCGCTGCTCTGCGTGGCGGGCTTCTTCTGCTGCATACCGATGTCGGTGCCCTCGGCGCATCTCGTGGCCTTCTGCAGCGACATCGGCATCTCGCCCACGCGCAGCGCCGTCATGCTGTCGGTGATGCTGGCGGCAGCCTTTCTGGCGCGCCAGGCCTGGGGGGCGCTGGCCGACCGGATCGGCGGGTTGCGGACGATCCTGGCCGGTTCGGCCTGCCAGGCCGTCGCCATCGCCTGCTTCCTGCTGACCCAGGACGAGGTCGGCCTGTTCGCGATCTCCGCCGCCTTCGGGCTGGGCTTCGCCGGAATCATCCCCTCCTACTCGGTCGCGATCCGGGACTTGTTTCCGTCCTCAGAGGCGTCGTGGCGCATGCCCTTGACCCTGTTCACGGCGATGAGCGGGATGGCCTTTGGAAGCTGGTTCGCCGGCTTTCTCTACGACCACTTCGCCTATTACGCGCCGGCCTTCGGCGTAGGTGTCGCTTTCAATATCGCCAACTTGGCTATCATCGGTTTCCTGGTCTATCGCACCGGCGGTCTGAAGCATCGGCCCGCGTGGCCCGTCGTCGCCTGAGCGGGCGACAACCTCGGCCGGGGCTCGATCGTCTGGTGGGCGAAACTACTGCGGCTGCTGATCCTGCTGGCCCCAGCCCTTTTTCTCCGCCTCGAAGAACGAGGCGAAGACCTTGCGGATGGTGCTCTCGGCGATGTCGCGGGTGATGAACACCACGCGGCTCTTGCGGTCGTCGCCCTCGGGCCAGGCATCGAGCGTGGCCGGCGGATGGAAGACATGCTGCACGCCGTGGATGACCACGGGCTTGTCGGTGTCCTTGACGTTCAGGATGCCCTTCATGCGCAGGAGGTCGGGCCCGCGATAGGTCACCAGCGCGTCGAAGGCGGCGGCCACCGTCGACCAGCTCATCGGCTCGTCGAAGGTCATGCAGAAGGAGCGGATGCGGTCGTCGTGGCGGTTGACGTCGTGCGGATCCTGCTCGCCGTGGCCTTCGTGTTTGTGATCGTGACCATGGTCGTGACCGTGATGATGGTCATGATCGTGGTCATGGCTGCCCTCGTAGGCTTCGGCCTGCAGCCACTTCTTCACGTCGGCGGTCTTGCTCTCGGGATTGTAGAGGCCGGCATTCAGGATCTTGTTGGGATCGATCTCGCCCGCCTCGACAGTCTGGAACGGCGCGCCGGGATTGAGATGGTGCAGGCGATGCTTCAGCGCCTCGAGCTTGGGCGCATCGGCGATGTCGACCTTGGTGAGTAGGATGCGGTCGGCGACGGCGGCCTGCTTGATCGCCTCCTCGTGATTGTCGAGCGTGCTGGAACCGTTCACGCTGTCGACCGTGGTCACCACGCCGTCGAGGCGATAGCGCGAGGCGAGCAGCGGATCGGTCATCAGCGTGTGCAGGATCGGCGCCGGATCGGCGAGGCCGGTGGTCTCGACCACCATGCGCTTGAACTGGGAGACTTCGCCGCGCGAGCGCTTGAGGAACAGCTCGCTCATGGTGCGCACCAGATCGCCGCGCACGGTGCAGCACAGGCAGCCCGAGTTCAGCGTCACCATGCCCTCGTCGTCGGACTTCTCGACCAGCAGGTGGTCGAGCCCGATCTCGCCGAACTCGTTGATGATGACGGCGGTGTCGGCCAGCTCGGGCCGGCGCAGCAGCTTGTTGAGCAGCGTGGTCTTGCCGCTGCCGAGGAAGCCCGTCAGCACGGTGACGGGAATGCGCTGTTCGGCGGCGGTGGGGGTATCGCTCATGGGGTGTTTGTTCCGTCCTGTTGTCATCCCGAGCGTAGCGAGGGATCTTTCGCTTTCGTAGCCTGAAAGGTCCTTCGCTGCGCTCAGGATGACGGCTTCGCCGTCACGCGCCAGAACCGCCCGGTCTTCCTGAACGTCGCCCAGGCCCGCTCCAGGCGGCGACGGCGGCGTTTCTCGCCGGACGCCACCTGCTTGGCGAGGGCCTTGAGCGGCAGTGCCACATCCTCCTTGGGACGGGCCGCCGTCGCGAGATCGGCCAGCACCTGGGCGGCCACCGCACGATCGTTCAAGGCGCCGAGCGCGCCCTGCAGGCGCGCCGTCGCGTCGATATAGGGCTTCACTCCGCCTGGCGCAAAGGCGGGAGGCGCAAAGGCCGGGCCGAAATAGGTCGCGGCATAGCGTAGCTTCTTGATGGCGATGCGCAGCCGGTGCAGGCGTTCGGTGTCGAACTGGTCGAGCTTGCGGGCCCGGCGGATCGCCTTGGCGTGATGGGCATCGAGGACGGCTCGGCCGAAGGCGTCGAGGCGTGCCCCGGAAGGTAGCGCCGGCTTGGCGACGAAGCCCGCCAGCGCGCGATCGAAGGCAGCGAAGCGGGCCCCCGACAGGGCCGCTCGCGTGTGCCGCAGATGGACCTCGGCCAGGCGATTGCCGATCCGCCGCACCAGCGGCGGCACGTCCGTGACGGTTTCCGTCAGGAAAACCTGGAGATCGCGGGCCGGGCCGCATTCGCGGGCCAGCCACTTGGCCTCGGCGGCAAGCGCCCGGACGGCAGGCCCATGGACGGCGCCCCGGAACAGGCCGAAGGCCGCGCGCAGGCGGCGTAGCGCGACGCGGGTCTGGTGGATGCCGTTCGGACGGGCGCTTTTGAGCACTGCGGCCCGGTATTTCAGGAGATCGGCATGGCACCCGGCCACGATGTGCCGCAGGGCGGCCTCTGGATCGGTGTCGGCACGAAGTCTCGATTCGGGCGATGGGGCCATGTGCGAACGACGGTAACGGCCGGCGAGCCCCGGGCAACCGCAAATAACGACACTCTGATGAAGGTTTTATGTCACTCCGGCCGGAGGGCTGCTTCGCATAGCGGGACGATTTCGCTGGAAACCCCGCAGCTTAGCGCCGTTTCCGGTGGCGGCGGGCGGCATGGGTGCCCTAGATTTATAAAATGAGTATCGACGCGGCTGCCTTCAAAAAGGGCATGCGCCATCTCGCGGCAAGCGTGACCCTGATCACCACCCGCCACGGCGACCTGCGCGGCGGCCTGACGGCGACCGCCGTCTGTTCGGTGTCGGCCGAGCCGCCGCAGATCCTGGTCTGCGTCAACAAGACGGCGAGCGCCCACGATCATATCGGCGAGGCCGGTTTCTTCTGCATCAACATCCTGAGCCCCGGCCATCGCAAGATCGCCGAACGCTTCGCCGGCATGGACGGGGTCGAGGGCGACGACCGCTTCTGCGACATGGGCGACTGGTCGACGCTCACCACCGGGGCGCCGGTGCTGAAAGGCTGCCCGGTGTCGTTCGACTGCAAGCTGGTGACCCGCCTCTCGGCCGGCACGCACACCATCTACATCGGCGAGATCGTCGACCTCACGCTCGACCCCGAGGCGACGCCGCTGCTCTATGCCGACGGTGCGTTCGTGCATGTCGACGCCCTGAAGAAGGCGGCCGCGGCGGCTTGAAGCCGCAGTAGCGCCGCTGGGGCGAAGTCATTATGTTCCGCCCGCCTGGTGGGGCGTCGCCAAGCGGTAAGGCAGCGGATTTTGATTCCGCCATTCCCAGGTTCGAATCCTGGCGCCCCAGCCAAGCTTTTCACACGCAGCGAGAGCGGGCGGCGAGGGCCTTGAGCACAATGGCCGCACAGGTACCCGTGTCGGTGGTGCCCGTGTCGACTGTCACGTCGTAGTCGCAAAATGTGTGGACGACATCGGCCAGCCCTCGCACCCTTCCCAGCACGCGGTCGCCGCGGGCTCGCTCGCGGGCTTCCAGGATGTCGAGCGGGCAGGTGACGCCAACCGCGAACACATCCAACCCCGCGGTGGCGCGGCAAAAGCTTTCGTACATGGCGCGGTCGTGCAGCACATGGTCGAAGATGACGGCATTGCCGCCGTCGACCAGAGTGCGTACGGCCGGCGCCATCGACTCGACGAGGCGGCGGAACACCGGCCCGAACTTGGCGACCACGGTGAGGGGAGCCCCCGGCGGTGATGTCGTCACCATCTCGACGCCGAGCGTGGTGAAGCCATCGCGTTCGTCCTGCCGGCCGGTATCGGCGCCGCGGTAGTAGCGAGGTGCCGCCATGAAGATGAAATCGTCGAAGCCCGTGACGAGATAGGGCTGCTCGATCTTCGCCTGCAGTGCCCGGCAGAGCGTCGTCTTGCCGGCGCTCGACGGTCCGTTGACGAGGATGAGGTCGGGCCAGCCGCTCCCGGCCACGGCTGGGCTCAGAGGTGTGGCCGTGTGCGGGCGGGCCGCGCGAACAGCACCGCCAGCAGCGCGAGCGCTCCCGGCAGAGCCTGGC
>JAUXST010000954.1 GCA_030679805.1 Reyranella sp.
ATAGCCTATTTCCTGCTGAACCTGCAAATCACATTGGTGTGAACAGACGAATGCAGTGACTGCACCCTGCCCGCGGCCGATTCAACCTGAGGCTATCCCGTTAGGCCTTCTTCTCGATCGTGGCCTTTATCTCCTCGTAGGACTCCTTCATCCGGTCCTGGACGATCTTGAAGGCCTCGGTGCTCGACTTCTGCACCAGCTCGGCGATGTCGCGGGTGTTGGCGATCGCCGCCTCCATCGCCTTCTTGGCGAACTCCGTCTGCTTGGCCATCGCCTCCTGCGGCGAGCCGCCGGGCTTGTAGGCCTGGGCCATCTCGGCCATGTCCTTCATCGCCGCCTCGAAAATCGCGCGTTGCTTCTGAGCGATCTCGCTGACGCCGCCCGCCATCGCCTGCCACGACTTCGTCATCGCCTCCAGGTTCTTCTGCTGGTGCTCCATGATCTTGGTCATGTCGAACGACGGGACCTTGAGCTGCTCGCCAAACTTCTTGAACATGTCGGTGAAGTTCTGTGCTGGGTCGGCCATGCGAACCTCCTGTCGGTTAGAAGTACAGCTTCAACCCCTGCTCCAGGCCGTGCAAGGCCAATCCGGCCAGCCCGCCGATCATGGCACCATTGAAGCGGATGTATTGCAGGTCGCGGCCGACGGTGAGTTCGATGCGACCGATCAGCATGTCGATGTCCCAGGATTTCACCTGATCGGCGATGAACCGGCCGACGCCGCTCTTCTGCGTCTGCACGAAATCGGCAAGTACCCGCACCATGCCGCGATTGATCTCGGCGCGAATCGCGGGATCGCGCGCGAGCTGGCCCCCGACATCGACCAGCATGGCCTCGAGTTGCCGACGAATCTGGCTGTCGGGCGCGCGGGCATCCTGCTCGAGGAAGCTGCGCAAGCTCTCCCAGGCGCCTTCGGCCACCGCGGCGATTTCCGGGCGCGCCAACAGGTCGCGCTTCAGGCCCTCGGCGCGACGCGCGAAGGCATCCGAGTTGCGCAGCTGGTCGATGAAACCTGTCACAAAACCGTCGAACTCGCGGCGCAGCGGGTGCTGCGGATCGATGCGCGCCTCCTGGATGAAGGCGGTGGTCGAGGCCACGATCTTGCGCAGGAGATAGGCGTCGGCGCGGTAGAGATTGAACAATGCCGGCAGTTCCTTGCGAATCTTCTGGCGCAGTGCCTCCAGGGTTTCCTCGTTGGCCAGAACCTTGTCGAGGGCGCCCAGGAACTCATTGAGCAGGCGCTGGTGCCGACCCTTCTCGGTGATCGCGCTCAGGAGGCCGGCAGCGAGCGGCGCCAGTTCAACCCGCTCCAGTTCGGTCATGATGCGCTTGCCGAGGAAGCGCCGAAGGCCGGACTGATCGATCGCCGCCAACGTCTGCGGCAGGAGGCGCAGCACGAACCGCGCAAGGGCGGCACTACGCTCGCGGTCGGACAGCCAGTCGGCGACCAAGGCAGCGAAATCGACTTCGCGCAACCGCGCCTCGACCGGCTCGGGCGCCAGAAAGTTGGTTTCTATGAACTCGCCCAAGGTATCAGCGATGCGCTGGTGATTGCGCGAGATGATGGCGGTGTGTGGGATCGGCAGGCCAAGCGGGCGACGGAACAACGCCACTACGGCGTACCAGTCGGCGAGGCCGCCCACGGTCGCAGCCGCCGCGAAGGCCGCGACGTAACCCCAGGCCCAGTGCAAAGGCTCGTAGTGACGGGCCACGCCGAACAGGACGGCGGTGCACACCAGCAGGAGCGTCGCCGCGACCTTGATGCGGCGCAGATCGCGGGCGCGCTCGCGGTCTCGCGGATCGGGTGCGCGATTCAGCTGCCCGCCCACACGTCCAGCACGTACCGGGCGTCGGCGGCGAGCTTCGCCATCCAGACCTCACCTGCTGCCTCGCCGTTGCCCGCCTTGTCACGATACATCGCCATCAGCGCCCGCTTCACATCGGGCTCCATGCGCCCGCCGTCGCCGCACACATAGACGATCGCGCCCTGCTCGATCAGCGGCCACAGCGCCGCGGCCTGCTGATGCAGGAGATCCTGCACGTAGTTCTTCCTTCCGTCATGACGCGAGAAGGCGACATGCAGATCGACGACGCCAGAGGCGGCGTGTTCCCTGAGTTCGTCGGCATAGATGAAATCCTGCTCCGGATGGCGGCAGCCGAAGAACAGCATCGCCGGCCCGAGCGTCCGGCCCTGCGCTTTGAGTGCCGCCCGCTCGCGCAGGAAGCCGCGGAACGGCGCCAGCCCCGTGCCCGGCCCGATCATGACGATGGGCGCGGACGGATCGACGGGCAGGCGGAAACCGACCTTGGTCTCCTTCACGAAGGCCTGCACCGTGCCGCCCGCCGCCTGGCGCGCGAGATGGCTGGAGCAGACGCCATGATAGACGCCGGCGCCGGCGCGTGCCGGACCCTCGACGACCGCTACGGTCACCGAGCAATTCGCACTGTCGGCGATCGGCGAGGACGAGATCGAGTAGTAGCGCGGTGTCATCAGCGGCAGCATTTCCAGGAATGCCGAGAACGGCAGCTCGCAGGCGGGATACTCCTCCAGGAGGTCGAGCACCGACTTGCGCTTGGCCAAAATCTCGGACCGGAACGTTTCCTCTTCGAGAAGCGCTTCGAGCTTGGGTCGCGTGAAGGGGCAGCGCGTGTTCAGCGCCATGGTCTGGATCTGCTTGCGCGTTGCCGGCAACTGCAGCTCGACGAAATCCGACAACAGCCGGTGCACCGAGATCGCCTCACCTACCGGCAGCGCCGCGCGCCGGCCTTCGGCTGCTTCCAGCATGACATGCGCGCCGGGCGCGAAGCCGAACCGCCGGACCGCCCGCTCGACCAGCGCTGCGCCATTCTCCGGCACGATGCTGAGATGATCGCCGGCGCGATAGCTCACGCCGTCGGGCAATAGCACCTCGATATGGCGCGTGCTGCGGCCTGAACTGGCGGCGTTCTGCAGTTCGCGGTTGGCCAGCACGCGCATGGGGAGCGCTCCGGTGCCGCCGATGATGGGATGGGTCAGCGGCTTGTCGACCGGCTGGACCTGGTAGAGCGGTTCGTGTGGCTGCCCGGAGTCCGGCTCGAGCTTGACGCCGAGCTTGTCTGCAATCGCGGGCAGCATCGGCTCGTACCAATCCTGGAAATGACCATCGAGGTCTTCCTTGGCGTCACCCTCGCCGCGTTGATAGATCCTCTCCGCGCCCTTCTCGGCCAGGAGGTCATCGATCTGGCGCGGGATCGCCTGATAGGTCGAGGCCCAATCGCGGTTGCCGCAGCCGAACACAGTGTAGCGCACACCTTTCAACGACCCGGGGGAAGCGGCGCGCAGATCCGCGAGAAAGGCGCCAGCGTTGTCCGGCGGGCCGCCATTGTAGGAGGCGCAGACGATCGTGACCGCACCCTCGGCCGGCAGCTTGCCCGCGTGATCGTCGAGGGTAGCCAGGGTGGTGGCGAAGCCGTTGGCCTCGCCCGCTTCGGCGATCGAGCGCGCAAGTTCCTCGGCCGTACCCATGTTGGAGCCGAACAGCACCGCAAGCTTCGTGCCGTGGCTCGCCGCGGTCTTCTTTGGCGCTGCCTTCTTCGGCGCGGGCTTGGGCGCCGCGACCGCGACACCGGCGCCGCGCACCACGTCGGGCCGCAGCCGCACACGCATCACGAGCCCCTCGGGCTTGATGGTGAGGGACTCCTTGATCTTGAGCTGGTAGCGCGTGTGATCGACGAGCTTGAAGCGCTGCAGGATCATGCCCAGGACAAGGGCGGCCTCGGTCATGGCGAACTGGCGGCCGATGCAGGCCCGCTGGCCATTGCCGAATGGCTTGTAGGCGTGGGGCGGCATCTTGGCCTCGCGCTCGGGCGCGAAGTTGTCGGGGTTGAAAACCTCCGCCTGCGGTCCCCACACCGACTTGTCGCGGTGAAGCATGGCCGTCAAAACGGTGACGAACGTGCGCTTCCTGAGCTTGTATTTCTCGCCGATCGTCTCGTTCTGATACGGGTAGAGCCCGAACGCCGGCGCGGTCGGCCACAGGCGCAGCGACTCCTTCAGGATCTGCCCGATGTAGACCAGCCGATTGACCTGCTGGGCGGTCGGCTTGGCGTTGACGTCGCGGCCCAGCACCCGGTCGACCTCTTCATAGGCCTTCTGCAGCACGTGCGGATTGTTGAGCAGGAAGTAGACCGCGAAGGACAGCATCCCG
>JAUXST010000002.1 GCA_030679805.1 Reyranella sp.
TCACCAGATAACGCCGGGCCCCAAGCTTGAGAAACGCGCTACGTGCCGGATAGGCGGGCCTGGCCACGTGAAGGGCGACAACAAGTTCGCCGGGGCAGAGGTCGGTGCGGCGAACGCCGGTGATGAACTGCTCGAGCGGCACGCGACGCGATCCGGCACGACTTGCGATCTCGACCACGGCGCCCAGCGCCAGCAGGCCAGGTACGCCGTCGGCGGCGGGTGAGGCGTTGCAGAGATTACCGGCCAGCGTGACGGCGTTCTGGATCTGGCGACCGCCGACCTCACGCGCAGCCTGCTTCAGGCCGTCGAACAACGGCGGCAGGTCGGCCTCGATCAGCTCCCGCCAGCTCGTGGTGGCGCCCAGCCGCCAGCCTGTCGTGGTCGTCGAAATCCCACGCAGACTAGCAATGGCGGTGATATCGAGAATGTCTTCGTCGATCGTGCAGCCGACTCGCGCCGGATAGAAATCGGTGCCCCCGGCCAGCACCGTGTGTGGCCGCACGAGAGCCGACAATGCCTCTTCCAGGCGCGAAGGACGGACGTAGTCACCCATATCGTTCGTGTACGTACGATGGCCAGGGAGGCCGAGCGAGTCAAACGATTGAGTCCAGTCAGACGATCTTGGACAGGAGTTCGAGAAGGTGCCGCTGCTCCTGGGCGGTGAGCGGCTTCATCGTCTCGCGCGACACCGCGGGACCGTTGATCAGGAGTTTGTTCACCAGCCGCTGGCCTTCCGTCGTCAAGCTGAGCAGCGTACGCCGCGCATCGCCGGGATCGGGCCGTGAATCGACCAGGCCGCGCTCCTTCAGCCGTCGCACCACGCCCTGCATCGTGGCCTTGTCCATGCCGACCAGGCGGCCAAGCAAGTTCTGCGACAGCTCGGTATACTCATTCAGCTTCACCATGCTCGAGTACTGCGTCGGCGTGATGTTGGGATCGCCGATGCCGACCTGGAAAATAGCGCTGGCACGTTGATGGGCACGACGCAGCAGGTAACCCACTTGCTCTTCAATGCGGTACGACCGCGATGTCGGACTTGATGCCGACTTTGGCTCTTGAAGTTTTTTTGCGACGTTGCCCCGCATCGCCCCCGCCCTTGTTGGTCCTTGGCTACACCGGCCGCGCGCGTCGCACAACGGTCACATAACACTCGCCTGCGGCGGTGAATGACCGCGCCCTCTTGACTCATTCGTACGGGCGCGGCAGCGCGAGCATATCGGTCGGCGGTAACCTCGTGACGCGATGCGGAGGCGATGGCAGTCTCACCCGCCTCAACCTTCACAGGACACCTCAATGCCCGGCGCTCTCGAAGGCATCAAAATCGTCGACCTCACCAACATCATCCTGGGGCCCTATGGAACGATGTTGCTCGCCGACCAGGGCGCCGAAGTGATCAAGGTCGAGGCACCGGAAGGTGACGCCGTTCGCCACATCGGCAAGCCGGGCAAGACCCCCGGGATGGGCCCGACCTATTTGTACGTGAACCGCAACAAGCGCTCGCTCTGCCTCGACCTCAAGAACACAGCCGCGCGCGCGGCGCTGCTCAAGGTAGTGGCGACTGCCGACGCCTTCGTCCATGCGCTACGGCCGCAGGCGATCGAGGGCCTCGGGCTCGGCTACGAAGATATCCGCAAAGTGAGGCCCGACATCGTCTATGTCGGTGCCTACGGCTATTCGGCCGACGGTCCTTACGGAAAACTGCCGGCCTACGATGACGCGATCCAGGCCAGGTTCGGCATCGCCGACCTGATGGGCCGCGCCGCCGGCGACGACGTGCCGCGCTACCCACCGACCATCCTGGCCGACAAGACCGTGGGCCTCACCTTCGCCTTCTCGACGTTGTCGGCGCTGATGCACCGCCAACGCACCGGCGAAGGCCAGTTCGTCGAGGTGCCGATGTTCGAGACCATGGCCGCCTGGCTGATGGTCGAGCATCTGTGGGAACGCACCTTCAGCGACGAGGGCGAAGTCGGCTACTCGCGGCTGCTGGCCCGCACTCGCAAGCCCTTCCGAACCCTGGATGGCTGGATGGCGATCCTGCCCTACAACGACAAGCACTGGCGCAACTTCTTCGAGATCGTCGGCCGGCCCGAGGTACTCAAGGATCCGCGCTATTCGACCCTGAATACCCGGTCGATGCATATCTCGGACATGTACGCGATGGTCGAGGCGCTCGCCCCCACCCGCACGACCGCCGAATGGGTGAGGTTGCTCGACGAGGGCCAAATCCCCAACGCGCCGGTATCGCGTCCGGCCGACCTGTTCGAGGATCCGCATCTGCTGTGGCGGCAGCTCTTCCGAAAATATCCTCACCCCAGCGAAGGCGAGATCATGATGGTCGAACCGCCGATGAGGATGAGCCGGACGCCGCCCGCGATCCGGTCGATGGCGCCGCTCCAGGGGGCCGATTCGCGGGCCATTCTGGCCGAGGCCGGGGTCGGCGCAGCCGATATCGATGCCTTGAAGACGGCGGGCGCCTTGATCGAGCCCGACTGACGGTCAGATACCTATCGGCATTACGACAGCGGACCGCGTGTGGCGGGCGAGGCCAGGTCCGGTGCGACCAATGCCCTTTGGCGTTCGATCGCCTTCTGGCCGGGGGATGCCACGTTTGCGGCTGTCATCGGAGACTGTTGCCCGGCGACGTCACGCAGGCGTGCGACCTCGCGCTCCAGCCGCGCTGCCTGGCTGCTCGCTTCGCGCACGCGCCGACGGTGATGACGCGCCGCCCACCAGCCGATTCCCAGACCCGCCAGAATGCCCGTCAGCAGCAGGCCCACGACCAGTAGATAGAGCGGAAGCACGACAATGTGGGGCAGCGGCCACATGGCCAGCTGAACGGGCTGGGTGTTGCTGACGGCGATCAGGACACCGGCCAGGACAAAGAGCAGGAACAGAGCGCGGGAGAGAATTTTCATGCGGTGCCCAGCATGACACAGCGTGCCCCGTCGACGCGAGCAGACAGACGCGAGGGAGCGGCGCGAGGGCGGGGGCCGGCGCCGCTATTTCTTGTCGGTCACGGCCTCGGACGGCAGCAGGCCCGCCGCACGCGCCGCTTCCTTGTTCAGGCGGTCGCGCAGGTCCTTACCGGTCTTGAAATAGGGCACGCGCTTGGAAGCCACCGCGACCTGCTCGCCGGTCCGCGGATTGCGGCCGGTGCGTGGATCGCGTTTCTTCACCGAAAAGGCGCCGAATCCGCGCAATTCGACCCGATGGCCAGAGGCCAATGCTTTGGAGATTTCATCGAAGACCGTCGCGACGATCCTCTCGACATCCCTTTGATAGAGATGCGGATTCCGGGCCGCCAGGCGGGCAATCAGCTCGGACTTGGTCATCGCGGTTCCATGGCGGAGCCGGCTGGCCCCGAGATCAAGGATTTAAGTCGTTGATATTAAACTATATAACGGTGTCGTCAAGCCTAACCCCTTGAAAGCAAAAGAAAAGGCCGACCCTTGCGGGCCGGCCTTTCCGTCGGTCGATTGGAATGACCTATTTCTCGTCGTCCTCGCCCTTCTTCTGGGCCCGGCTGAGCGCCGCTCCCAGGATATCACCCAGGCTGGCGCCCGAGTCGGACGAGCCGAAATCGGCCATCGCCTTCTTCTCTTCGTCGAGTTCGCGTGCCTTGACCGACAGCACGACCCGGCGCGACGCCTTGTCGATGTTGGTGATCTTGGCGTCGAGCTTATCGCCGATGGCATAGCGGTCGGGACGCTGTTCGGAACGGTCGCGGCTCAGCTCCGACTTGCGGATGAAGCCCGGGATGCCGTCCTGCACTGTGACGTCGATGCCGTTGTCCTGGATGCCGGCCACGATGACGGTGACCACGTCGCCCTTCTTGGCGACGACACCCACCTTCTCGAACGGATCGTTGGCGAGCTGCTTGATGCCGAGCGAGATGCGCTCCTTGTCGATGTCGACGTCGAGGACCTTGACCTTGGCCTGGTCGCCTTTCTTGAAGTCGCGGATCGCCTCGTCACCGGCCTTGTCCCACGACAGGTCGCTGAGATGCACCATGCCGTCGATGTCGCCGGGCAGGCCGACGAACAGACCGAACTCGGTGATGTTGCGGACCTCGCCTTCCAGCTCGGTGCCCGCCGGATACTTCTCGGCGAAGCTCTCCCACGGGTTGGCCATGCACTGCTTGAGGCCGAGCGAGATGCGGCGCTTGGACATGTCGACGTCCAGCACCATCACTTCGACTTCCTGCGAAGTCGCGACGATCTTGCCTGGATGCACGTTCTTCTTGGTCCAGCTCATTTCGCTGACGTGGACCAGGCCTTCGACGCCCGGCTCCAGTTCGACGAACGCGCCGTAGTCGGTGATGTTGGTCACGCGGCCCTTGAGCTTGAAGCCCACCGGGTACTTGGCGCCGGCGCCATCCCAGGGGTCGCTCATCAACTGCTTCATGCCGAGCGAGATACGCTGGGTCTCGGCGTTGAAGCGGATGACCTGCACCTTGACCTGCTGGCCGATGGTGAGGGCTTCCGACGGATGGTTGATGCGCTTCCAGGCGATATCGGTGACATGCAGCAGGCCGTCGACGCCGCCCAGATCCACGAATGCACCGTAGTCGGTGATGTTCTTGACCACGCCGTCGAGCACCTGGCCCTCCGACAGCGCGCCCATCAGGCGCGTGCGGTCCTCGGCGCGGGTCTCTTCCATGACGGCACGGCGCGACACGACGATATTGCCGCGGCGACGGTCCATCTTGAGGATCTGGAACTGTTGGGCCTGGCCCATCAGCGGACCGACGTCGCGCACCGGACGGACATCGACCTGGCTGCCCGGCAAGAACGCCACGGCGCCGCTGAGGTCGACGGTGAAGCCGCCTTTGACGCGGCCGAAGATCGTGCCCATGACACGTTCTTGGTCGGTGAAAGCCTTCTCGAGGACGGTCCAGGCTTCCTCGCGGCGCGCCTTGTCGCGCGACAGGACAGCCTCGCCTTCCTTGTTCTCCATGCGATCGACGAAGATGTCGATCAGGTCGCCTTCCTTGATCTCCGGCGCGCCCGTCCCATTGGCGAACTCGCGCAGAGCGACACGGCCTTCGGACTTGAGACCGACATCGATGGTGACGAAATCGTTGGCAATGCGAATGACGCGGCCCTTGACGACCGAGCCTTCGAAGCTCGTCGAACCGCCGAGCGATTCGTCGAGGAGTGCCGCGAACTCGTCGCTGGACGTGTCGTTCGCGGGTTTACGCAGGGCGCTGCCCTTTGCCATGAAATACTCTCCTTCATCGATCCCGGGCGGCACAGCGCCCGTCGGCCAACCGGTTAAGTCCGGCGGATCCACTGCCTTTGAAACACCGACGCCCGGGCGACACGCCCGTTCGCAATCGCCGCTTGTTGTCTTCGATCCGCCGGCGGCGATTTACGGCCCGGAGGATCGAAAGCCCTTGCGCTCGATGAACGCCAACGCGGCAGCAAACGCTGCGTCGGCATCCATGTCGCTGGTATCGAGAAGGAAAGCATCGGGCGCGGCTCTAAGAGGTGCAGCCGCCCGTTCGCTGTCGCGACGGTCCCGCTCCGCCATCTCGGCAAGAACGCGCGGTTTTATAGTGTCGGCCCCCCGTTCGCGCAACTCCTGGTACCGGCGCTCGGCGCGGGCTTCCGGACTGGCCGTCACGAACAGCTTCACCGGCGCGTCAGGGCAGATGACCGTGCCGATATCGCGCCCGTCGAGAACGGCGCCAGACGGCTGATAAGCGAATTTCTTTTGGAAATTCAATAGGTTATTCCGCACCTCATAGATCGCGGCGACTTTGGAGGCCTGTTGGCCGGCGCTGTCCGTCCGCAGCTCCGGATCGGCCAGGTCGGAGGCCTGCAAGCCCGCCGCAATTTCGCCCGGCG
Source organism: Reyranella sp. (assembly GCA_030679805.1). Classification (GTDB taxonomy): domain Bacteria; phylum Pseudomonadota; class Alphaproteobacteria; order Reyranellales; family Reyranellaceae; genus Reyranella. The sequence continues at coordinate 5,853 of JAUXST010000002.1, forward strand.
CCCGGCCGGTCTGGTGGGATTTAAGGCCGACTACCCGATAAAGCAGGCCGGTATCGAGATAGGGGAGGCCGAAATGGGCCGCCAGCCGCCGGGCGAGAGTGCCCTTGCCCGCCGCCGAAGGCCCATCGATGGCGATGATCAATCGGCCAGTCACGCCCGCCGCCTCACGCGGACTCGATCTTGGCGCCGAGCCTGTTCATGAGGTCGGCGAAGCCGGGGAAGCTGGTGTCGATCGGCGAGCCGTCATCGACCGCCACGGGCTCGCGCGCGGCGAGCCCCAGCACGAGGAACGACATGGCGATGCGATGGTCGAGGTGTGTCTTGACCAGGCCGCCGCCGTCCGGAGGCGCACCTGTGCCATGCACGACGAGGCTGTCGGCGCCCATTTCGTGCCGTATTCCATTCGCCGCCAGACCCGCCGCAACGCTCGACAGGCGGTCGCTTTCCTTCGCGCGCAATTCGGCCAACCCCAGCATCCGCGTCGCGCCCACGGCGCAGGAAGCGGCCACTGCTAGGATGGGATATTCGTCGATCATCGTCGGTGCTCGGCTGGCCGGCACCTCAATCCCTTTCAGTCCGCCGCCTTTGATGTGCAGATCGGCCACCGGCTCACCCCCGACTTCGCGGGAGTTTTCGAACTCGATATCGGCGCCCATTTCGCGCAAGGTTTCATAGAGGCCCGCCCGCAGGGGATTTACCCCGACATTCTCGACCGTCACGTCGCTGCCTGGCCGGATCGCCGCCGCGACCACGGCAAAAGCCGCCGACGATGGATCACCCGGTACCACGATGTCGCGGCCTCTGAGTTCGGGCCAGCCAACGACGGTGATACGCTTGCCGCCGCCTTCGGCCGGGCTCACCCGCACCTCGGCACCGAAATGGCGCAGCATGCGTTCGGTGTGATCGCGCGTCGCCTCGGGTTCGATCACCGTGGTCTCGCCGGCGGTATTGAGGCCCGCCAGCAGGATGGCGCTTTTGACCTGCGCCGAGGCGACAGGCAGGCGGTATTCGATCGGCACCATCTCGTCGGTCCCGATCACGGCCAGCGGCATGCGACCGCCTTCGCGCCCATGAAAGCGCGCGCCCATGCGTGATAGCGGATCGATGACCCTCTGCATCGGCCGCGATCGGAGCGAAGCGTCGCCGGTCATGAAACTGGTGAAGGGATGGCTGGCGAGAATGCCCGACAGCAGCCTTGCCGAAGTCCCCGAATTGCCGAGGTCGAGCACATTGTCCGGTTCACGGCCGCCGCCGACACCGAAGCCCAGGATCCGCCACAGGCCCACGCCGACGTGCTCGACCTGCGCGCCGAGGGCCCGCAGGGCGGCAGCCGTCGCCAGGACATCCTCGCCCTCCAGGAGACCGCTGACGTTGGTTTCGCCAAGCGCCAGGGCGCCGAACATCAGGGCGCGGTGCGAAACCGACTTGTCGCCGGGCGCGCGGACCCGGCCGCTCAATTGGGTGACGGGACGGGCGATCAGCTTGGCCGTTTTGGCTGTCCCGGACAGGGCACTCTCCATGAAGGATGACGCAAATGCGGCACGGCGCCCTCCTAGCATGCCGGAATTTGGTTTTGACAGGGTGAAAGACGCATGACATACGCGCTCCCTCGCGGCCGATTCGGCCGAATTCAGCGGAATTCCGGGAGATTCAGCGTGGTCAAGGCGACCTGGGGTACCAAGCGCACCTGCCAGAGCTGTGCAGCGCGCTTCTACGATCTGAACAAGAGCCCGATCAAATGTCCCAAGTGCGGGCGGGAGCACGATCGCGAGGACTTCGTGAAGGTGCGCCGGGGCCGTGGCGCGGCGGCGGCAGCTGCCGCCACGGCAGCGGCAGCGACGGCCGCAGCGGCACTGATCAAGGCAGCGGCCAAGAAGAAGGCCGACGAGGCGGCGCTCAGCGGTGACGAATTGCCCGACGTGGAGGGTGACGACGCGCTCGAGGCCGACGATCTCGCCGACGAGACGGACGACATCGAGGTCGAGGTGGAAGTCGAGGACGACAAGGGCGAAGGCGACCGCTAGGGCTATTGCCAGTCCCCTGTTGCCAGTTAAGGGGGCAGCAATTATACCTCGCGCCGCGACCCAGGATTTCGGGGCCATAGCTCAGCTGGGAGAGCGCTACGATGGCATTGTAGAGGTCAACGGTTCGATCCCGTTTGGCTCCACCAACTAAACAAGGGCCCAGCCGGCAATGGTTGGGCCCTTCGATTTTCTGGGCTGAACCGACGTCGACCGCGGAGCTGTCTTGGCCTCGAAGTCCTTGGCATAGTCTTGGAAAGCGCCTCGGGCGCAAATTCAGAGCAACCTCAGATGGCCGGATCCAGAAAATTTGTACTAGTTGTCGTGAGCGCGGCGGCGCTGGCCATCTTGATCCTGACCCTGTCGAGTCTGGCCTCTCATCGCCAGTCCAGCAAGGGCCGGGAAGGCATCGTCGCCACGGGCCCTCTCATCTCACGCGGCTATACCGAGGCGCCGGCCGGAACCGTGGTGGTCGCCGGCAACCCGGAGGCAGGTGGCAGCGTGCTGTTGGAGCTGCGCATCACCGACGGTCAGAAGGTCAGGAAGGGCGACATCATCGCCGTGCTGTCCAACTATCCGACGGCCGACGTCCTGGTACACGAGGCAGAGGCCGGCCTGGTGAAAACCAAGCAACAGCGCGACGCGATGGTCTCAGGCTATCGCGCTTCCCAAATGGCGATGCAGGAAATCGAAGTCCGGACAGCGGAGGAGGAAACCAAACTCAAAACGATCCGGTTGCAGCGGACGGACGGACCGCCCGACCAGAAGCAGCTCGAGGTCAACATTTCGCAGCAAAAGCTGGAGCGGCAGAAAGCCAAGCTCCGGGTCATGAAGGAGACTCTGGCGACCGACCTCGCGCAGATCGAGACGGAAATCACCATCGTGCAGACGAAGCTCGACAATGCGCTGGCGACCCGGGAGGAAGCGCTGGTGCGCTCGCCGATCAACGGCATTGTCGTGCAAATCTACACCCGCCAGGGTGAGCGCGTTTCCGGCAACGGAATCGCCAAGGTCGTCGACCTGAGCCAGATGCGCGTCATCACCGACATCGACGATCTGCATTTCAACCGCGTGGCCCTCGGCGGCAAGGTCGAAGTCACGTTCCGCGGCAACTCCAGAATCTACACGGGCAAGATATCGCGCATCGTGCCCGTCGTGAGGCGCCTGAAGCGCAGCCAGGCCGATATGGGCGAAGGCAACGTCAACCTGGTCGAGATCGAAATCGAACTCGACGAGACGACCGGCATTCCCCAGGTGCTGACCCGAGAGGCGCGCGTCACGTTCCTATGATGCCCATGCGCCTCATTCTGCTTTCTCTTGCTCTGCTGCAGATTGCCCTGGCTGCTCATGCCCAGCCTGCGCCGACGATCCCATCGGTCACGGCCTTTGCGTTCGTTCTCCTAGGTGAAGGCAGCGACGGTAATCCCGTCCCGATGGTGCGGACGGTCGTGGAAGCGGCGACCGCCTGTCCGGAGCTGCAACTCGCCCACGGCAAAGCCGCGCTGTCGATGACGCCGCGCCGGCGGCCGGAGGGAGGCGGTTTCGACGACGTACTGGTGTGCGAGGCACGCTATCCGGCGGGCGAGGCCGCAAGCGTGTTGGTCGACGGCAAGCGGATCGAGTTGCCGGTGGTTTCCCTCGGCACTCCACGGCGGGTCCTGCTGATCGGCGACACTGGCTGCCGCGGCGACACGCCACAAAAGCCGCAGCCCTGTGGCGGCGGCGGTTATGGACAGGCATGGCCTTTCGCCAAGCTTGCCAGCGGCGAGGCACAGTCTGCCCCCGACCTGATCGTCCATGTCGGCGACTACAACTATCGCGGCACGCCGGCATCCTTCGTCCTGCCTCCCCATGCCACCGGTTATCGCGAAGACCTCAAGGTTGTGGTCTACGACACGGGCGATCTGGACGACGATGACGATCCGCAGGTGACGATTGGTGCCACCTACTGGAGCCAGAACATACAGGGCAGTCCCGTCCCGGACCGATGGGCCTCATGGCGCGAGGACTTCTTCCTTCCCGCCGCCAACCTCCTGCCGACGGCGCCCTGGGTTTTCAGCCGCGGCAATCACGAACTCTGCAGTCGCGCGGGGCTGGGCTGGTTCTACCTGCTCGATCCCGCCTCGCCCCTGCTCGGCCCGGGACGCCAACAGGAGTTCTGCCCGCCGCAGACCCCGGCCCACTGGCGCGCCGGCGCCTGGC
>JAUXST010000005.1 GCA_030679805.1 Reyranella sp.
TGGGATCGTGCAAGAGGCCGCGCACGTGGCCCGAAAACTCGTTGTCGAGCTGGCGCGCGAACATCTCGTCGACGCGGATCGTGTGGTCATCAACCGGCCACGGCTCCGCCGCGGGCTCTGCTTCAGGCAGGCCCGGGATAAGAATGCGTCCCATGTGTCGTATCTCCGCAGGCACGAAAAAGCCCGCCGCGGCGGGTGCCGGGCGGGCGGAGGATCGGCGGACAGTGTCCGCAACGATCGCTTTTTTCTTAGCCTATTCCTGCTGAATCTGCAACTTTTCTCGAAAGAAAATCTGAACGGCCGTTCAGAATCAACGACAAATGCGAGAAACCCCGCGCCATGGAAGATTTCCGGGATAGCCTATCGTCGGCGTCCTTTTCTTCTCCTATTCCTGCGAACCTGTCAATGGTTCCAAAAGGATACCGCTACAGCAGCGGTTCGAGGGCCTCACGGGTGGTTTTGCCCTCGACCACGGGCACGACCTCGAACTCGGCCACCTCCTGCCAATCGGCGATCCAGCGCTGGAAGGTGGTGATGTCGTCGGTTTCCATGAGCTGGAAGCAGCGGCCGAGATCGGCCGTGACGTAGCTCGCCACGAATTTGAGCCCGTCGGGCAGCGCCCGGCCCTTGTCGCGCAGCTTGGTGTAGACGGCCTTGCCGTCCTGATTCCTGAATTTCTCGACCACCATGAACAGCATGCCCGACTCCCGCTTCCGTTTCCCCGGTGCCGCATCTTTGCCGAATGATGCATGAGCTGTCATCGCCGGAACCCCAGCATGCCGGCTGCCGCGAAGTAGACAGTCCCGCTCAATAAATGCAGCCACCTTGTTGCCGATGAATTCCGGACGTATTCGCGTATGAGGGCACCGAGCGTCGCATACGACATGAACGCAACCAACCAGCAGGCACAGAACGTGATGTAGAGGAGCGTGACTTGTGGAGCGATGGGTACGTCTGATTCAATGAATTGGGGGAATATGGCCGTGAAGAACAACACGGCATTCATGTTGCTCATGCTCATGAGAAATCCGTGGCGGAAGAACGAACTGCTTTTCTCGGCCGCACGTACAGCGTCGGAAAGCGACTGACCGGGCGTAGCCGCTCTAAATCGAAGGAATGCCTTGGTTCCGAGCCATGCAAGATAGGCGACGCCGAACCATCGAAGCGCCGTCAATACCCCGGGCTCAGCCAGAACCAACGCACCAATCCCACTCAACGACAGGAGTGCAAAGACCGAGAATGCCGTGAGTATGCCGCCTCCAACATAAAAGCTGCGCCGAACGCCATGCTGAGTGGCAACCGCCAGACCGAGCAGCATTGCCGGTCCAGGCATCGCCATCACGACGAATATCGTAATGGCCGCGTACCACCAGTCAGTCAGAATCATGATTGACCCCAAAAGAGCGATTTAGCTAAGCCTACAAGCACGACAGGCGGGACTAAAGGGACGCACCGGCCGATCTTAGGGTAGCATCCGCGCCCGAAAGAGGGGCCCGAGGAAGGAAATCGCATGAAGATCGCCATTGCCGGCGCCGCCGGCCGCATGGGCCAGATGCTGATCCGGCAGATCGCCGGCACGCCGGGCTGC
>JAUXST010000006.1 GCA_030679805.1 Reyranella sp.
GGCAACGGCGACCGATCTCGCCAAGCGCTTCCTCGAAGTCGTGATCGCACCCGACGCCACGCCTGAGGCCCAGGAAATCCTGGCCCGCCGGAAGGATGTGCGGGTCCTGCTGGCCAGCACGCTGCCGGATCCGATGGCGCCGGGCATGACGATCAAGAGCGTGGCCGGCGGCTATCTCTTCCAGAGCCGCGACAACGGCCATCTCGCCAAGGACGACCTCAAGGTCGTGACCAGGCGCGCACCGACCGCCCAGGAACTCGACGACCTGCTGTTCGCCTTCACTGTCTGTAAGCACGTGAAGTCGAACGCCATCGTCTACGCCAAGGACGGCGCGACGGTGGGTGTCGGCGCCGGCCAGATGAACCGCCGCGATTCCTCGCGAATCGCGGCCATGCGCGCCGCCGAATCGGGCGAGATCGCGAAATTGCCCAAGAGCCCGGCGATCGGCTCCGTCGTGGCGTCAGATGCTTTCTTCCCCTTTGCCGATGGCCTGCTGGCCGCGGCCGAAGCGGGCGCCACCGCGATCATTCAGCCCGGCGGCTCGATGCGCGACAAGGAAGTGATCGAAGCCGCGGACAACGCGGGCCTCGCCATGGTCTTCACCGGGATGCGCCACTTCCGCCACTAGAGCAGGATGACTCCAGGTTCGTCCGTCGTCCCGGGGCGCGCGGCGTTACTCCACGCCAAGTCCCCCTCCATGTCCGCCCCTGCAATTTCGGCTCCCCGCACGCCGGAAAGCCAATAATGGCGAGCTTTTCGCCCGCTCACAGGGCCCATCTGAATGGGCCAAATGTTGTGCCCAGAGTTGGGCCAGATTCCGAGATAAGCCTAATTCCATGGGCTTTTAGACGACTCCCGGATTCTTCTTTTGCACGCACCCCGGTGCGCCTGTTTCTCGGGCGTCATTAAGTGTCTGTTCCCACGTCGTTATTCGGCGTGTGGTTGAGACGGGGTTGTTCTTGGGACTGTCCACGGGTCAGGACCCGCGGCGGCTGCACCAGGCCCTAAAGGCGGACCCGCGGGCGTGCCGCGGGAGGTCATGCAGGCACCTCGGGTTTGAGAATCGCCAATTCTAGACGTCTCTTTTCTGTTTCTTCGTCGAACCTCTGTCCGGCGATCTTGTAGGGATGGCGAAACTCGAGTCTGATCGGCCAGCATTTCGGACTTAGGAGCAGGCGCCGCAGACACTCTCCGAATCCCGGCAGATCCTGCCTCATGTCGTCCGTCATCTTGACGTGCAGTGGCATTATCCAAGCGCCCTTCTTCCAGGCAGCCTTGAGGATCTGGGCGTTCTTGACCCTGCCCATCTTGTCCGATCCGACCGACACGTGTTCAACTTGCTTGCTTGTTCGACCGCCTTCGAGGTGTGCAACGAAGCACTGCTGTCTCTCGAAATGTTCCATCACCCTTTTCATCGCACTCCAGTTGAGTTTCCGCGACTCCTGCGTGTCGTCGCGGCCGACTCGAATGCAGCGCAGTCGCTCATGATGCTCCGGAGTGAAACCCTTGAAGAGGTTCTTGTCCGGAAGACTCCACGCAAACATCCTGAGCCTGAACATCGCCCAGGGCCAGAACACGAGAGGGATGAGAAACGTTTCGATGAGCGACGGATGATTCGCAACGATCAGCACGCGACCGCGTCGCACGTAGTCCACCGCGCGCCAGTAGCCGCTGATTCTGATGACGCGGAACAGTCCGAGTAACCAGAAGGGGATTCCGAGAAGAGTTCCGAGCAGCACCGCCATGGCGAGGCCGCTCAAGAGCGACGCGAGTCGATTTTTGCGCCCCCGTTGCATGGCGTTTACCGTAAATCGGGTTCTCCGGATTTCAAACCCTCGAATTCAGGGAAAGAGCGCAGCGGAGAATTCAGCGTGCGGCACCGCGTGGAGCTGCAGCACCCGCATGTCGATGGAGAACAACCGCCCGTCGCTTGCCCATGCCGAGCGAAGCGAGTGGGCCAGATCGATGCTTGCAACTTCGATGGCAAGCATCTCGCGCGGCGGTTCGCCCGGCTGACCTTGCTCGCTGCCCACGAACTTGAGGTTCGCTTCTGCCTTGGAGGCGAGGGGCGTCACTTGGCCGAGTATCCATGACCGTGCTTCCCGACTTCCTGCGGGAAGCTCACACAGCAGGAGGGTGGCCACGGCGAGTCACCCGTTGCGGAAGGCGTAACCGTAGCCATTGATGGCCGGCGCGCCGCCGAGATGAGCGTAGAGCACCTTGTCATCTCGATCACCCGCTGGACCGTCGCCGCCGGCAGCGGCGGCGTGCCGGGTGGGCGCGTCCTGTCGCGCAGCAATCCATCCGCACAGACTCTCACGGCTCCCGCCGCTTGTGAATCCTCTGTCTGGGGCAATACACTAGCATCTCGCCTAAATGGATTTAGGCACGGCTTTCCGCTCGGTCGTCGCAATCCAGATTCCGGCAAAGACAGCGACGAGCCCCATCACCAGATTGAGCGTGATTGGCTCGCCGACGAGCTGGCTGGCAAGCAGGGCGGCGGCGATGGGATTGACCGTCATGGTGTTGGCCACGCGCGTCGGCGACGCCCGCTGCAGGGCCATGACCCAGAGAATGAACGCAAGCGCGCCACCGCCGACGCCAAGATAGATGCCGGCGATCCACTGCGGCGCGCCGAAGCTGACCAGGATGGCGATGCGACCGGTCACAAGGCCCGCGATGACCAGTACGGCCGCGCCGCTGCCCATGCCGACGGCGAGGAATCCCAGGGCGCTCGACCTTTGGATGAAGGGACGCGACCAGACATTGTAGAAGGCCATGCAGAGGACAGCGCCGTTCATGATCAATTCGCCGTACCAGGCGTCGGGCGGTGCGGCGGAAAGGCCGGAAGCGAGGGCAGCGAGGACTCCCAGGACCGCGATGCAGACACCCGTGACCTTGCGTGCGGTCAGCCGCTCGATGCCCAGCAGGGCGCCGACGACCATGGTCTGCAGCGGCAGGGTCGACAGCGCCAGGCTGGCACGGGCCGCCGTCGTGTAGCCGATGGCGACGTTGTAGAGGATGAAGAACAGGCCGAAGAAGCAAATCCCGAGGCCCGCCACGGGCAGCCAGTCGCCACGCCCGGGCCAGCGCACGCGCAGGATGAGCGCGATCGGCAGCACGCAGAGAAAGCCGATGCCCCAGCGCAGGATGGCCAGTGTCAGCGGATCGGCATTGCCCACGAGATAGCGCGTGACCGCCGCTGCCGTTCCGCCCAGGCAGCTCGAGACGATGGCGATCAGCACCCCAACCCACTCGCTCACCCCGGCCTCCTGTCGTGCCTGAACGCGATGTGCGATCTTCGCGATCGGCATCGTTGCCGCAACTACTTGGCAGGTACTCATGGCGCGCGAGCATGGTTTTGCGACAAGGCTTCGCGAATGGCGGCAGCGCCGGGGATGGTCGCAGCTCGAACTTGCCGGACGCGCCGAGATCTCGCAGCGGCACCTGAGCTTCCTCGAGCTGGCGCGCGCCGCACCCAGCCGCGACATGGTCATCCGGCTCGCCACCACCCTCGATGTGCCGTTGCGTCAACACAATGCGCTGTTGCTTGCCGCCGGCTTCGCACCGGTGTGGCAGGAGACCGACCTCGACGCCCCTGAACTGGCCGAGGTGCGTCATGCGCTCGACTACATGCTGGCACAGCAGGAGCCCTTTCCGGCCGTCGCGGTCGACCGGCACTGGAACCTGCTCAAAGCCAATGCCGGTGCCGTGCGACTGGTCGAATTCCTGGTCGGTCCCCTGGCGCCCGATGCGAAGGTCAACCTGGCCGATGCCCTCGTCGGGCCGGATGTCCTGCGACCGTTTCTGGTCAATTGGACCGACGTAGTCCGCTACTTCATTCGCAGCGTCGAGGCGGATGCCGCCGCCGACGGCCGCTCGGAAACCGCCGAATTGCTCGAGAGATTGCTGGCCTACGAGGGTGTGCGACCGCTCCTGAAGACGCCCGCCACCGAGGCCGGCTCGGGGCCGGTGCTGCCCATGCATTTCCGCAAGGGCGACGTTTCCCTAAAACTCTTCACCACGATCGCGACCCTGGGGACGCCGCAGGACATTACCCTGCAGGAACTTCGAATCGAGAGCTTCTTCCCGAAGGATGCCGCGACGGAGAAGGTGCTGCGCGATTGGGAGGCGTCAAGCTAGGAATCTGCCACGCCCACTGAAAAGGCACGCGGAAGCACCGAGACCTCGAGCGGCAGGCGGCCGACCGTCTCGCCATCGAGATCGACCAGCGTCTCGACCTCCGACTCGAAGCGGAACGACGCGCCCTGGCTCACCCGTACCTTGGGATGGCCGATATGGGCGCCGCTGTAGAGTTTGGGCATGACACCCAGCAGCATGCCCAGCCGCGAGACGTCGCCCATCTCGATCAGGTCGAGCACGCCGTCGTCGAACTTCGCCCCGGGCATCAGCTTCATGCCGCCGCCGCCATTCTCGGTATTGGCCACCAAGGCGGTGAACAGGCGTCGCGTGCCGCTTTCCCTGCCGTCGATGGTGATGGCGATGTCGCGGTGGCGGTAACCCAGGGTCACGACCGGCGTCATCAGCAGATAGGCGACCTCGCCCAGCTTCTTCAGCCATCGCGAGCGCGAGGTGCGATGGCTGATGGTGGCCGCCGCCCCCAGCGAGACGATGAGATAGCCGAAGCGATCGACCGGACGGCCCGCGAGATCGACACAGCGCACGCGCAGCAGGTCGACGGGCCGGGTGCCGGCACCGGCCGCCGCATCGTAGGCCCGCGCCGGATGCTCGAGATGGCCGAGCGCGCGGCAGAGTTCGTTGGCGGTGCCCGCGGGCACGGGGCAAAGCACTGTATCGGGTGCCGTGAGACGCCCCGAGGCATCGAGCAGGCCGTTCAAGGCCTCGTTGACCGTGCCGTCGCCACCCACCGCCACGATCCGGCGTGCGCCCCGGGCCACCGCCGCTCGTGCCAGATCGGTCGCGTGCCCCGGCGCCGTCGTGAACTGCGGCGCAAAGGCGCCGAGCCTGGCGGCGAGTTCGGCCTCGATGGCAGGCCAGCGCCGCGCCGCACCGCCCTTGTGGGCGGCGGGATTGACGATGACAGCAGTGCTAGCGTGCTCAAGCATGAGGCACAGTGTGAGCATCTGTCGGGATCACCGCCAGAGATTACCTGTTGATTGCGCCGCTCCCGGCCGTTGTCGCAACAATCGATCGGTCGGCCCGGACCAATTGACTCCGGCTGTCGCCAGAACCACATCTGCAAGAGCGACGCAGAGTAAGTCGCGGGGGATTTCTGTTGTCCATTTTTCGCCAACTCGCCTTTTTCGTCGCCACCATTGCCTTTGCCGCGCCGTCGGTGATGGCCCAGGGCGGTCCGCCCGCCATGCCCGTGGGCGTGGCCGAACCCCTCGCCAAGCGCGTCACCCAGTGGGATGAATATTCGGGCCGCTTCGAACCCGTCGCCGCAGTCGAGGTCCGGGCGCGCGTTTCCGGCTTCATCGACCGGCTGCATTTCAAGGACGGCCAGCTGGTCAACGTCGGTGATCCGCTGTTCACCATCGACAAGCGGCCCTACGAGATCGCCGTCGAAGTTGCCGAAGCCGAGGTCGCCCGCAACAAGGCGCAGGTCGAGCTGGCCGAGCTGCAGGTCAGCCGTGGCGCGTCACTGATCGCCTCGCGCACCATCACCGAGGCGGAGAACGACTCGCGCAAGTCGGGCCTTGCCGTCGCCCGTGCCCAGCTCAAGTCTGCTGAAGCGGCGCTGCGCAACGCCAAGCTCAATCTCGACTGGACCGACGTGCGGGCGCCGCTGGCCGGCCGCATCTCCGACCGCAAAGTCGACGCCGGCAACCTGATAGCCGGCGGCCAGACCGGTGCCACGCTGCTCGCCACCATCGTCACGCTCGACCCGATCCGCTTCGTGTTCGACATCTCCGAGTCGGACTACATCCGCTACCAGCGCCTGTTCCTATCCGGCTCGCGCCCGTCGGAGCGCGGCGATACCGTCATTCCGGTACGCGTTCGCCTGGCTGACGAGACCGACTGGACGCGCACCGGCAAGATCGACTTCGTCGACAACCAGCTCGGCGTCCGGTCCGGCACCATCCGGGCCCGCGCCATCCTCGACAACAAGGACCAGCTTCTGGCACCCGGCATCTTCGGTCGGCTGCAACTGTTCGGCGGCGAATACGACGCCCTCCTGATCCCTGATTCGGCAGTGATCTCCGACCAGGCGCGCAAGATCGTGTTCACGGTCGGGCCCGATAGCGTCGTCGCCGCCAGGCCGATCGTGCTCGGACCATTGATCGACGGGCTGCGTGTCGTACGCAGCGGCCTTACCCCGACCGACAAGGTCGTGCTCGACGGGCTCGCCAACCCGATGGTGAGGCCGGGCGCCAAGGTGGTGCCTCAGAAGGGCGAAATCACCGCCAAGGCGCGCTAACCGATGATCCGGCTCTCGCATTTCTTCATCG
>JAUXST010000014.1 GCA_030679805.1 Reyranella sp.
TGGGATCACCGCGTTGCGAGGATGAGAACGACGCCACCGACCACAAGGATGCTGCCGATCCACTCACCGAGGGACGGCCGCTCCTTGAGGATGAGGCGCGAGGAAATGAAGGTGAAAACCAGCTCGATCTGGCCGACGGCACGCACGAGGGCAGCGTTCTCCAGCGTCACGGCGAGTGCCCAGCCGGCCGAGCCCAGCACGCTGAAAATGCCGACCCAGATCGAGGAGCGCCAATTGTGCCAGACCTTGCCGAGCTGCGGGCGGTCTCGGCGCGCGAGGTAGAGCGCCATCAGCACGACCTGGATGGTGTTCATGCAGGCGAGCACCGTGATGCCGCGGATCATGAAGTCGCCCTCGGGCAGCAGCTTCGACGCCTCGCGGATCGTGCCGGCGGCGATGGCGAAGACCGCACCGGAGAGGATGCCGTAGACCGCACCCTTGTGCGTGAGGTCGGCGAGCACGCCGCGTATGTCGGAGAGCTTGCCGCGTACGCTCAGGATGGCGACGCCGCCCAGGCAGACGAAGATGCCCATCCACGAACCGAAGGCCAGCGGTTCGCCGGCGATGAAGGTCGCGAACAGCGCCACGAACACCGTCTCGGTCTTTGAGTAGACCGTGCCGACCGTGAAGTTGCGCAGCGAGAAGGCGTGGATCATCAGCGAGGTGGCCACGATCTGCGCCACGCCGGCGATGGTGACCAGAAGCAGGAACGACCAGGAGATCGTCGGCACATGGCGGCCGGTGCCCCAGACGAGGAAGGCGAGGGCGCCCAGCGCCAGCGGGGCACCGTAGAGGTAACGGACGAAATTGGCGCCATCGACGCTCAGCAGCCCGCGAATCTTCTGTTGCATCGTCGTCCGGATGTTCTGGCACAGCGCGGCGGCGATGGTGATCGGTATCCAGAGCGGCACAGCATATTCTCCCTTGGGAGGAGTGTATGGCTTCCCCAAAGGCGCGTCTGCCGTCGAGATTTCCGCGATGCAGGCCTCATTCCGGCTGCAGCCGACCTATGCGCCGGGCAAAAGCGTGGCTAAAGTCTCGACCAGTTTCAGCGGAGATGAGGCGCCAGAACAAGAGAGCCACACCTTCGCGGATATCTTGGGGAGGAAACCAATGTCGCGGAAAGCGATCGGTCGACGAAGCATTGTAGGGGCGGCGCTTTCCATCCCCTTGTTCGGCGGGGCGGGATGGGCGCAAGGCGCCTGGCCGACCAAGCCCATCCGGATCGTCGTGCCGTTCAGTCCCGGCGGGGCGATCGATGCTCTGGTGCGTGTCATCGCCGACGGCCTGACGACGCGGCTGGGCCAGCAGGTCCTGGTCGATCCAAAGCCCGGTGCCAACACGATCGTCGGCGCGGACATCGTCGCCAAGGCAACTCCCGATGGCTACACCTTCCTGATCACGACGAATTCCACCCACACCAACAACCCATCGCTCTACGCCAAGCTGCCGTTCGATCCCGACAAGGACCTGATCCCGGTGTCGCTGGTGTCGTTGGGCACGATCCTGGTGGTCGTGAAGGCCGATGCGCCGTTCAGCGATCTCCGCGGCATGGCCGCCTGGGTGAAGGGGCTGGGGCGGCCGGCGACCTACGGCAGCTGGGGGATCGGCTCGAGCGGCCATCTCTACGGGCTGATGTTCGAGAAGAGCCTCAGCGGTCCGAATGGGGGTGGACTGTACAGCCACGTGCCTTATCGCGGCGATGTACCCGCCATCCAGGACGTCGCGAACGGAACGCTCGACATCACCTGGGCCAGCCCGACCAGTGCCAAACCGCAGATCGCGGCTGGCCGGGTGAAGCCACTCGCCGTTGCCGGGGCCAAGCGCTCGGCGTCCATGCCCGAACTCGGGACCTTCGCCGAGCAGCTGGTGGCCGGCTTCGACCTCAGCCTCTTCGTCGCGGCCTATGCGCCGGCCGGAACGCCGGCCGACATCGTCAATCGCCTGCAGCGCGAGATAGCGGCGGTGATCCGCCAGCCCGACGTCACCGAGAAGCTGATCTCCCAGGGACAGACGCCGGTGGGCTCCACACCGGCCGAACTCGCTGCCGTCCTCGCGCGCGAGACGCCGATCTGGGCCGATCTCATCAAGCAGTCTGGCGCCAAGGTGGAGTAGGGAATCCGGCATGACCGCAACCGCGAATATTCGCTCCGCGTACGACCTGAAGGCCCCGACCTACAACGCGCGGCTCACCGAAGTGGGCCGCGGGACACCGATGGGCGAGTTGTTGCGGCGCTATTGGCATCCCGTCGGCATGACGACCGACGCCGGCGCCACGCCGCGGCCGGTCAAGATTCTCGGCGAGGAGCTGATCCTGTTCCGTGACGGGCAAGGCCAGGCGGGACTGGTCTATCCGCGCTGCTGCCATCGCGGCACGACGCTGTACTACGGCAAGGTCGAGGAACGCGGCATCCGCTGCTGCTATCACGGCTGGCTGTTCGACGTTGAAGGGCACTGCCTCGAAATGCCGTGCGAGCCCAATCCGACCGGCGCGCAGTGCCAGCGCGTGCGCCAGCCGTGGTATCCGATCGAGGAGGGCTACGGACTGGTCTTCGCCTATCTCGGCCCGCCGGCGAAGAAGCCGCTGCTGCCGCGCTACGAATGCCTGGAGGTGCTGCAGCCCGGCGAGTTCGTCGAGGCGGACAATTCAAGCATCGGCAGCGGCGGCATCACCATCGCGCCCTGCAACTGGCTGCAGCATTTCGAGAACGTGGTCGATCCCTACCATGTACCCATCCTGCATGGCTCCTTCAGCGGGCCGCAGTTCGTCGAACAGATGAATGCGTTTCCCAAGGTGAAGTTCGAGTACGGACGCCAGGGCGTGAAAGCGACCTCCGTGCGCCCCGGACCGGAGGGAAAGCGCTTCCGTCGCGTCACCGAAGCCGTGGTGCCGACCTTGCGGGTCGTGGCCAATCCGCGGGTCGCGCAGTACGGCATGGTCGAGTCGATCGGCTGGACGCTGCCGATCGACGACACGCACTACCGCATCTACGTGGCTGGCCGCGTGCGCGAGAAGGGCGAACTCGCCAAGTTCAAGTCGCGCTACAACGGCAAGACCTGGGCCGAGCTGACGCCGGAGGAGCACCAGAAATTCCCCGGTGACACCGAGGCACAGGTCGGGCAGGGCGCGATCACCTTCCACTCGGAGGAGCATCTGATGTCGTCCGACCAAGGGGTGTCGATGCTGCGCATCCTTCTGCAGAAGCAGATCGATATCGTGGCGGCAGGCGGCGACCCGGTGGGCGTGGCTTTCGACGCAGACAGCGCCTACGTTAAATTCGACGCCGGCCAGTACCTCGACGAACCGTCAGCGTAGATCGGCGCCGATCGCGGCCGTCACCGAGGTGAAGCCGTCGCGGGCGAGCAAGGCCGCCAGCTCGTTCTTGATGCGGCGGACGATCGGCGGACCTTCGAACACCATGGCCGAGTAGAGTTGAACGAGGGTCGCGCCGGCGCGGATCTTGGCATAGGCGTCGGCACCTGAACCGATGCCGCCGCAACCGATCAGCGGGAACTGGCCCTCGACGCGTCGCGCGGTCCGGCGCAGGACGTCGGTCGACAAGACCGTAAGTGGAGCGCCCGAGAGGCCACCTGTTTCTCCCCGCCGGTCCGAGCGCAGCGACGGCGGACGGGACAACGTCGTGTTGCCGACGATGATGCCGTCCATGTGGAGATCGCGACAAACCGAGACGATGTCGTCGAGATCGTCGTCGCCGGCGTCGGGTGCGATCTTGACCACGAGCGGCACCGGCTTGGCCGCGATCGCATCCTGGACGCGTTTGAGCAGGCCGGAGAGCTGGGCGCGCCCCTGAAGGTTGCGAAGTCCCGGCGTGTTCGGCGACGATACGTTGCACACAAGGTAATCGGCATAGGGCGCCAAGGCGACGCCGCAGGCGACGTAGTCCGCGGCCCGGTCGGTGCTGTCCTTGTTCGCCCCGACATTGACGCCGACGAAGCCGCGCCGGGGCCGGGCGGCCAGCCTCGAACGGGCGGCCTCCAATCCCTCTCCCGGAAAGCCCATGCGGTTGATGACGCCGCGGTCTTCGGGCAACCGAAAGAGACGCGGTCGCGGGTTGCCGGCCTGTGGCCGGGGTGTGACGCTGCCGATCTCGACGAAGCCGAAGCCGAGACCGAGCATGGCATCGGGAATCTCGGCGTTCTTGTCGAAGCCGGCGGCGAGGCCGACAGGGTTGGGCAGGTGGCGGCCCCACACGGGTACGGAAAGGGACGGCGGGTCGCCGCGGCGGTCGCCCGGCATCAATCCGCTTTTCAGGACGCGAAGCGCCATTCCATGTGCAGTCTCCGCGTCGAGGCGGGACAGAATCACGTCGACGAGGGAATACCAGACGGCCATGGCCGTCTGGTTAGCAGAGAGTCCCTGTGGAGCGCTTCGGTCCTTAGCGGCGATCGAAGCCGTTCTGCGGCCGCAGCGCCATAGAGTCGCTGAACACGACCATGAACAGCTCCCGGAAGAGCTGCTGAATCCGTGGATCGTCGGGGCCGGTTGCGGGCGTCCAAGCAGTCGTCGTCGACATCGTCATGTCGTTGCGGCAGTAGACGGCAAAGACCTTGAACACCCCCGGTGTACCGGGGCCGGTGCGCCGCGTGCCCTGGCAGACTGCGTCGGCGCGAAGATCGTTGGCATAGTCGAACACCAGCACCAGCCGGTAGTAGGGGCGCGGATCCTCGGAAGGCTTGGAATAGGTGAAGGTCAGGTTGGGCCGCGGCTTGGCCGCCTGCATGGCCGGCAACAGCGCCTGTGCAACCTCGTCGAACGGCACGTTGGGGAAGGGATTGCCTTCGACGACCACCTGGAAGGGCTTGTTGTCGGTGGCAGTCCAGAAATCCGTATAGTCGTATTGGGGGGCGTACCAAGTGCCCCCGATGGTGGCCGCGCAGGCGAGGGCCGGTACGGCGATGACGGCAGCAACTGCCGCTGCAATTCTCTTCGCATAACGCATGTGGACGTTCTCCTCAGCGCCTTTTCTGCCCATGCACGATACGGGATGATTGTAGCCGTATCACATCACTTTGTCGCGCATCCGCCGTCAGGCCGCCGTAAGCTCGATCAGACGTCCAGATCGCGCGCGAACTTGGCGTTTTCCTGGATGAAGGCGTAGCGCTTCTCCGGCTTCCGGCCCATCAGGTCTTCGACCAGGACGCGGGTTTTCATCTCCTGGAGACGATCGTCGGCGGTGACATTGGTCGGCACGTCGACCTTCAGCAGGATGCGCTTGGTCGGATCCATGGTGGTCTCGCGCAGGTGGACCGACTGCATTTCACCAAGCCCCTTGAAGCGCGTCATCTCGGCCTTGCCGCCGAACACGGTTCGCAAAAGCTCGTCCTTCTGCTGCTCGTCATGGGCATATTCGGTTCGCCCGCCCTTGCTCATGCGAAACAACGGCGGCTGGGCGAGGAAGAGATGGCCG
>JAUXST010000029.1 GCA_030679805.1 Reyranella sp.
CCACCATCTCGGCACTCTGCGACCGGGTCGAGCAGCGCTTCGCCGACGTCCACGGCGGCTTTCGCGGCCAGCGCCTGGCGGTGCTGGGCCTTGGCAAGCTCGGCAGCCGCGAGATGTCGGCCACCTCCGACCTCGACCTCATCTTCGTCTACGACATCCCGCCCGGCCTCGAAACGTCGGACGGCCCGCAGCCGCTCTCGCCGATCCAGTATTATACGCGGCTCAGCCAGAAGATCGTGACGGCGCTCACCGCCCACACCAACGAGGGCGCGCTCTACGAGGTCGACATGCGGCTGCGCCCGTCGGGCCGCGCCGGGCCGCTCGCCAATTCGCTCGAAGGCTTCGAGACCTATCACGCGCAATCGGCCTGGACGTGGGAGCATATGGCGCTCACCCGCGCACGCGTGATCCATGGACCGCCGGGGCTGGTCGATCGTCTGGCCGACATCGTCAAGACGACGCTCTGCCGGCCGCGCGACCCCGACGCGCTGGTGCGCGACGTGGCCGACATGCGCGACCGCATCGCCCGCCATGCCCCGGCCAAGAGCGCCTGGGACTTCAAGCACCTGCCGGGCGGGCTGTTCGACATCGACTTCGTGGCCCAGTACCTGGCCCTGCGCCACGCCGCGGCACGGCCCGACCTGCTCGATCCCCATCCGGCCGAAATGCTGCGCCGGACCGCAGCGGCCGGCCTGATCGCCCACGCCGACGCCGATCGGCTGCGCGCCACCCGCACGCTGCTGTCGGACGTGCAGAGCCTGCTGCGGCTCACCCTCGACGGCGACGAGGCGGCTTTCGACGAGGCGAGCGCGCCGGAAGGCCAGCGCCGCCTGATCGCGGCGACCGAGGATGCCGCCGACCTCGGCGATCTCAAGACCCGGATCGCGCAGGAGGCCACCGTCGCGCGTGCTATATATGAGCGTATCGTCGAGGCGCCAGCGCGGGCTGCTGGCTGGAAACCCAGGAGTGGATGATGAGTGTCGAGGCAGGCAAGAAGGCGCCGGATTTCACCGCGGCCACCGACGGCGGCAAGAAGCTCAAGCTCTCGGAGCTGCGCGGCAAGCCGGTCGTGCTCTACTTCTATCCCAAGGACGATACGCCGGGCTGCACGACCGAGGCTTGCGGCTTCCGCGACGCCGCGCCCGACTTCAAGAAGCTGAAGGCCCAGGTGATCGGCGTCTCCAAGGACAGCGTCGCCCGCCACGACAAGTTCAAGGCCAAGTACGAACTCAACTTTCCGCTGGTGTCCGACGAGGACGGCAAGATCTGCGAGAAGTACGGCACCTGGATCGAGAAGAGCCTCTATGGCCGGAAGTACATGGGCATCGACCGCGCCACCTTCCTGATCGACAAGGACGGCGTGGTCCGCAACGTCTGGCACAAGGTCAAGGTCGCGGGCCACGTGGCCGAGGTGCAAGCGGCGCTGAAGGCCCTCTAGGCGAGCTTGCGCAGGATGACCTGATAGTAGACGAGCACGAATTCGTAGGTTCCCGCCTTCAATCGCAGGAAGGCATTGATGGCCGCGGCCGGATTGTCGTGCCGGTTCTCGTAGTCACGCCAGAAGAAGTCATCGAGGATCATGACGCCGCCGACCTTGAGGCGTGCGTAGCTTTGCACCGCGTCGGCCAGCACATCGTCGCAGTGATGCGAACCATCGACATGGATCAGATCGAACCGGGGTTGCAAGGGACTTTCGCCGAAGAAGGCCAGGGATGACTGCTTGCGCTTGGTGAGCCGGTCCTTGTACGGCGCCGTATTGCCATCGAACTTCGCTTCGATCGATTCCAGCGCCTCGAGGCCCACGTGTTCATGACTGCCCTGCCAGGTGTCGATACAGGTCAGGCGGGCGTTGGGCAAAGTCTTCAGGATGAAGCAGCTGCTCATGCCCTCCCAGCTTCCGATCTCGAGAATGTCGAGATCTTTCTGGAACAAATCGAGACTGTGGAAGGTATGGAGCCAGAAGGGGATCTTGGCGCTGAACCAGTCGGTCGAGAAACGGCCCGACTTCATCGCCTCGCGAAAGCCGTTCTCCTCGGCGCGATACCTCTTCTTGATCTGGAAGTATCTCGCCAGAGTCATCACATAGTGCAGATGGACCGCGAGGGGAGCCGACGTCCGGAACAAATGGACGAAGTTCGACAGCACGGCATTGACGATGGTTGCGGCCCGGCTCGTCATGCGCGTTTCCCCGCATCTACGATCCGCGCGGAAATTCCGTCCGCTAGCGGGCAGGCGCGGAACGCTTCCAGACGCTCGCAGTCGGCCGCCATCCGGTCGAGCCGGGGATAACGCCCTTCGGCTGCGATCGCGGGCTCCACGCGTCGGACATAGGCCAGCATCGTGGCTGTCGTGATTTCGGCCTGCGTCGTCTTCGTTGCAGTCGACCAACCCGCCTCGAGTTCGCCAAGTGCCGCCTCGATCTGCACGCGGCATCGGTCGACCCAGTCGGCCGACTGCTGCGCTGCGGGGCGGCGACGCTCATAGCTGATCGCAATCGCCTTGTCGGCCGCCCCCGTCGCCGTGACGACGGTGCGCAGGACCCGCCGCCGCGCGCTCCCCTCGGCCGGGATCAGCCGCCGCCCGGGGCCCGCCACCTCGTCGAGGTGGTCGAGGATGGCCGCGCTGTCGACCAGGACCTCGCCGTCCGCCAGCACCAGCACCGGCACGCGCCCGAGCGGACTGAATTTCCTCACCTCGGCTGCGTCCGAGAACACCGACAGGGGCAACTGCTCGAACGGCACCCCGAGCAGATGAAGCGAAATCCCGACGCGCCGCACGAACGGTGAATCGTAGCGGCCGATCAGCTTCATGGTTCTAGTTGCCGCTTGAGTTCGGCCCAGCGGTCGAGAATGGGCAGGATCTTGTCCTCCTTCTCCGCCGGGAGCGAGAACACGACGCGGTCGATGCCGATCCGCTCGCAGAGCTGCAGGCGCTCGAGATTGTCGGGCACGCGGAAGATGCTGATCGGCAGGTGGGCGGGGTCGCGCCCGCCTTCCCGCGCCATGGTGCGGAACTGCTCGATCACGCCCATGCCGTCGCGCTCCAGCCAGTCGTCGCGCGGGATCCAGCCGTCGCCGTAGCGGATGGCGCGCCGCGCGGCATGCGGGAAGCCGCCGCCGACGATGATCGGCGGATGCGGCTTCTGCACCGGCTTGGGCCACTGCTTCATCGGGTCGAAATTCACGAACTCGCCGTGATACTCGGGCTCCTCCTCCGCCCAGATCGCCTTCATCGCCTCGATGCGCTCGCGCGCCAGCTTGTGGCGTGTCTTGAACACGGTGCCGTGGTTCTCGATCTCGTCCTGGTTCCAGCCGTTGCCGACACCGAACAGGAAGCGTCCGCCGCTCAGCCGGTCGATGGTCGAGACCATCTTGGCCGTGACGATCGGATCGCGCTGGATCACCAGCGCGATGCCGGTGCCGACCTTGAGCTTGGTCGTCACCGTGGCCACGGTGTTGAGCGCCAGGAACGGGTCCATGATCTCGTAGTAGGGCCGGATCAGGCCGCCGCCCGCCGGATACTGCGTCTTGCGCGACGACGGGATGTGCGTGTGCTCCGGCACCCACAGCGATTCGAAGCCGCGTTCCTCCAGCGCACGCGCCAGAGGCGCGGGCTGCATGGAGTCCGTCGTAAAGAACATCACCGC
>JAUXST010000591.1 GCA_030679805.1 Reyranella sp.
TTGACCTTGAAGCCGGTGTAGTAGGTGAAGGCCGAATAGAGCAGTCCCAGCGAATGCGGGAAATGCAGCTCCTTCAACATCTCGAGGCTGTTGCCCTTGCCGTAGCCCAGCGAGGTGGTCGCCCATTCGCCGACGCCGTCCATCGTCAGGACCGCGGCTTCCTCGAACGGCGAGGGAAAGAACGCCGAGGCGGCGTGGCTCTGGTGATGCTCGCCGAACAGCAGCCGCTTCTGCCAATCGAAGTCAGGCTGCCACTTCTTCATCTCGTCGCGCAGCAGCGTCTTCTGGAACAGCTTCTCCTTCAGCCACAACGGCATGGCCATGCGGAAGGAGGTGAAGCCGCGCGGCGCATAGGCGAGATAGGTCTCGAGCAGCCGTTCGAACTTCAGGAACGGCTTGTCGTAGAAGGCGACGTAGTCGACGTCGGTCATCTTGATGCCGGCACGATCGAGGCAGAACTGCACGGCGTTCTGCGGAAAGCCCGAGTCGTGCTTCTTGCGGGTGAAGCGCTCCTCCTGGGCCGCGCCTACCAGCCGGCCGTCCTCGATCAGCGCCGCGGCGCTGTCGTGATAGAAGGCCGAGATGCCCAGCACCCGCATGCGACGTGTCCGCTCCGTCTAGAAGAGGGTGTAGATGAAGGGCGCGATCGCCGACCCCTTGGTCAGCACGATCAGGCCACCGAAGATCACCATCATGATCATGATCGGCAGCAGCCAGAACTTCTTACGCTCGCGCATGAAAGCCCAAAGTTCGACGATGACGGAGCCCATGGGTCGGTCCTTTCGCGATCAGAATTGGTTGCGCATCGACTGCGGGGGCGGGCCCGGTGGCGTGCGGTCGATCCAGTAGCTCTTGGTGGTGCGGTCGAGGCGCAGCCGCAGGAAATCCTTGCCGAAAGCCCGCATGACGAGACCGATCGGCATGATGGTCACGAAGAACAGCAGACCGAGGACGAGCGGGTTCATGACCTTGTAGAGCAGCAGCCCGAACTTCAGCCACAGCCGGTTGAGCGGCCCGAGCAGGCGGGGATAAACCAGCGCCACCAGCAGGAAGGCCGCCGCGAGCGGCAGCTCCCAATGCCATGCGGCACCACCCCGCCACAGCGAGAGGGCGCTCACGATGCCGAAAAAGCCGGCGAAGACGAACCCGAAACCGCGATCGGAGCCCGCCTTGACGTGCTCCTCCCGCGAAAAGTCCTCATGAAGCTGGCTGGTCGCCATTTGCAACGCGTTGGAATGTCCGGACAGGGGCCCCTAAGTCACTGATCCCAATCGCCAAGTCAATCACCGACCCGGCCGATCGGAGGCCCTTCCGGACTTATTCCGCCGCTTCCGCCGTCGCCATCCCGACGCCATGGAGCATCAGCGCGGTGAGGGTCCGCCGCCAAACCGCCTTGGCGCGCTCGACGCTCAGCCCGTCGCGCCGGCGGAGCACGATCCAGGCTTCCGGCGACAAGGCGGCGCCGATTGCATCGGCCAGTTCCTCGCCCGTCTGCTCGCTCAGGATTGCGAATTCCGGGGCGAACATGGTCATTGCGGCGTCGCGCAGCCGCTGACGCGAGGTCGCGGCACGGGCGAGCAGGCCCGGATGGCCGACGAACTGGCCGGCGGCGACCCGCAGGGGAACGACCTTGTCGAAGACCTCGGCCATGTTCTGGACGATCATGTCGATGCGGACGGCCAGCGGCTGGCCGGACGGCAGCGACAGGGGCGTCGCCAGTTCCTCGAGGGAGCTGTCCAAAACAGTTACGAAAAGTGACTCAACGTCACCAAAATGCTGAAATACCGAGCGGACCGAGACATCTGCCCTTTTGGCGACAGCGACGACCGTCGGGGCCGCGCTGGTCTCCGCGATCATCGCCTTAGCTGCCGCGATGACCTTGCGGCGCGTCTCGACCGCGCGCCGGTTGCGGCCGTCGCGACGCACGACCTCGACCGCGGGACCGTCGTTCATACGTCCCACGGCATCGCCCTGCCGCACAATGGCTGCTTCGCTCATTCCCGTGTTCCCAAACTGGAGTGGAGGCAATCGGTGGCAAATATCCATACCGTCGCCTATTGAGGGGCTGAGATAGAGGTCGAGTAAGGCAGGAACAAGGTGAACACGGTCGCACCGACATGAATACGAGCCATGCAAAATCCCCCCGGGCCATCCTCTGGGACTTCGGCGGGGTCATCCTGAGCAGCCCCTTCGAAGCCTTTCGCCGCTACGAGACCGAGGCCGGTCTTCCCGAAGATTTCATCCGCGGCCTGAACGCACGCAATCCCGATACAAATGCCTGGGCGAAAATGGAACGCAGCGAGGTCTCCCTCGCGGGCTTCGTCGATCTGTTCGAGGCCGAGGCGCGCGAACAAGGCCACCAACTCGACGGCTGGCGCGTCCTGCAGTCGATAAGCGGCGACATTCGGCCGCAGATGGTGGAAGCGCTGCGGCGCTGCAAGGCAGCCTTTCGGGTGGCCTGCATCACCAACAACATGAAATCGGGCGAAGGTCCGAGCATGGCGCGCAGTCCGGAGAAGGCGCGGGCTGTCGCCGAAATCATGGCCCTGTTCGAGCATGTCGTGGAATCGAGCCGGCTCGGCCTGCGCAAGCCCGACCCTTTGATCTATCGCCACGTCTGCGATCTGCTCGAGGTGCCGCCGCAGAGCTGCATCTATCTCGACGACCTCGGCATCAATCTGAAGCCTGCACGCGCCATGGGCATGCGTACCATCAAGGTCGGTGATCCGGACGAGGCGATCGCCGAACTAGAGGCGATGGTCGGCATTCCGCTGCGAGGCTGAGCGGTGAAGCGCGTCGCGCGTCCGATCACCGCGAAGTACCACCAGAACGCCGCGACGTTCTACCTCGAGCGCTATCC
>JAUXST010000052.1 GCA_030679805.1 Reyranella sp.
CTGTTGCGCGAACAGTATCGCGGCGGCCAGAGCTTCTACGTCTGCCCACGCATCGAGGACCTGGCGACGGTGGCGGCCGAGCTTCGCGAGCTGGTGCCCGAAATGCGCATGGCCATGGCGCACGGCCGGCTGGCGCCGACCCAGATCGAAAACACGATGCAGGACTTCGTCGACGGCAAGTTCGACGTGCTGCTGTCGACCAACATCGTCGAGAGCGGACTCGATATCCGCAATGCCAACACGATGATCATCCATCGCGCCGACATGTTCGGCCTGGCCCAACTCTACCAGCTGCGCGGCCGCATCGGCCGGGGCAAGACACGCGCTTACGCCTATCTCACGGTGCCGCCGGGTAAGGCACTCAATGAGGCAGCCTCCAAGCGCCTCGACGTGATGCAGACCCTCGACACGCTGGGTGCCGGCTTCCAGCTCGCGAGCTACGATCTCGACATCCGCGGTGCCGGCAACCTTTTGGGCGAGGAGCAGTCGGGACATATCCGCGAAGTGGGCATCGAGCTTTACCAGCAGCTTCTCGACGAGGCCGTGGCCTCGGCGCGGGGCCGGGTGGAGGAGGCGGAGAAGGCCGATTGGTCGCCGCAGATCAATCTCGGCATCCCGGTGCTGATCCCCGAGGAATACGTCGGCGAACTCAGCGTGCGAATGGGGCTCTACCGTCGCATCGGCGCCCTGGAGAGCCAGGCCGAGATCGAATCCTTCGCGGCCGAGATGGTCGACCGTTTCGGCAAGATGCCGGTGGAGGCCGAGTTCCTGCTCAACACCGTCGGCCTGAAGATCCTCTGCCGGACTTCCGGTGTCGAACGGATCGATGCCGGCGAGAAGGCAGTCGTACTCTCGTTCCACGAAAACAAGTTCGCCCGCCCCGACAGGCTTATCGCCTGGATCCAGAAGAACGCACCTTTGGTGAAACTTCGGCCCGACCACCGCGTGATCGTGCAGCGCGTTTGGGCCGACGGGCGGCAGCGGATTTCCGGCGTGACCTCGATTTTGGCCGCGCTCGCAAAACTGGCGGCTTGAGAAGCGCCTTCGTCGTCCGCCGCGCACAGCGCAGCAGCCAGTCGGCAAGGGTCCTGTCTCCGGAGGCACGCGCAAGGACGACGGCGCCGATCGCCAGGATTGCCGCGGCCGTCGCATCGGCGTCGAGCTTGCGGCGCCGGCCACGCGCCAGCTCGCCGATCGTGATGTGAAGCTGATTGGCGTAGGCCAGCTGCGCCGCCAAGGGACCGCGCGCGACGTCGGCGGGCAGGGCGGCCAGGGCACAGCTGAGGGCGTTTGCCGCCAGCGCATCCTTGTCGAGATACTCGTCCAGCACGGTTTCGACCGCGCCAGCCCTTAGCCTGGCCGACAGGCCGTGCCCGGCCCTGATCGTCTCGGCGAACAGGTCGTCCTTCGACGTGAAGTGGGAATAGAACGCGCCGCGCGTCAGGCCCGCCGCCAGCATGATGTCGTCGATGTTGGTGCCGGCATTCCCGCGCAGCCGGAACAGCCGGGCGGCATGTTCGAGGATTTCGGCGCGGGTACGGGCCTTGCGAGCGAGGCTGACGGGCATCGGTACCTCGAAATATGTCAGTCAACATATCATATGTTACATGACATATCATCATTGGACCGCAGGCCTGCAGGCCCACTCATGCTCATGAGGCGGGCCTGGAGGCCCGCGGTCCGGGGCAATGAAGCCTAAGCCGTCGATTGCGCCGCGCTGGTGGCCGCGTCGCGCTCGGCGAGATTGAAGACCTCGACGAAGGCGGACGGCGGCTGGGCGCCCGACACCGCGTACTTGCGGTTGACGATGAAGCAGGGGACCCCGTTGATGCCGAGGCGCCGGGCGTAGACGTCGGAAGCCACGACCTCCTGGCGGCCCTCGTCGCTCATGAGGAAGCGCCGCGCCCTGATCTCCTCGATGCCGGCGCGCACCGCGCATTCGACGAGCGTGTCGAGATCGCCGATGTCGAGCCCTTCCTCGAAATAGGCCTTGAACAGCTCGGCCACGACCTCGTCCTGCGCTTCGTTCTTGGCGCTCCAGTGGACGAGCCTATGGGACAGCACGGTATTGGGAGTGCGCCTGATGCGCGAGAACTGGAATTCGATTCCCGCCTCGCGGCCGCTTTCGGCGATCGCCTGATAGATCTGGCGCGGACGGTCGCCACCGCCGAATTTGGCACGGACATAGTCGTCCCGCGTCATACCCTCCGCGGGCATGTCCGGATTGAGCTGGAACGGCCGCCAGGAAATCGCCACATCGTTGCGACCGCTCAGCGCCAGGGCGCGCTCGAAGCGGCGCTTACCGATGTAGCACCAAGGACAGATCGTATCGGAGACGATGTCGACGTAGATCATGAGAGAAGTTTACGCCTTTCGCGCCAGTGCAGGAAGAGACCGGCGCCCGCCATCACCCCCAGGGCAACCGAGGTGAGCCAGGCCGCGCTCGGCCAGCCTGCCGCCGCGACAAGCGCCCCGGTGATGGGCGGCCCGACCAGGGCGCCAATGTTGGAACCCTGCATCAGGAGGCCGGTCGAGGCGCCGACGAGTTCCGGCCGAGGCGCGTGGACGGGAAGGGCCGTGAACAGGGCGCCCGGCACAACTCCGATCACGGCCGAATAGACGCCCGCCAGCAACAGACGTAGCAGGTCGGGCACACCATCGACGAAGATGCCGGCCGCACAGAAGGCCATCGAGACCGCCGCGCCGACGATGACGGCAACCCTCGGCAGGCCGTGATGCATCAGCCAGCCTGCGCCGAGGTTACCGCCGACATTCACGATGGTGACCACTGCCGTGACGATGGCCGCGGTCGAGGTCGCGAAGCCCAGGCGCTCGACCTGCAGGGTGGGGAGGAAGCCGATGACGGCGAACCAGCAACAGGAATAGGCGCCGAAGCAGAGCGCGATGGCGAGCGGCCCGCCGCTGCTCGCGACTTCGGCCATTTCATGCAGGACCGGCCGGCGCTTGACCGGCACCGGATCGAGTTCGCGCCGGGGCAGGGCGCGCAGCAGCAGGACAGCCAGCATGAGCGCCGAGGCACCCGATGCGACCAGCCAGGCGATGCGCCACGACGTACCGGGCAGGACGACGGCCGCGATCAGCATCATCGTTCCGGCGCCGGCCGGCATGTAGGACGTCCACAGCGTCATGACGAGTCGCTGGTCGGCCGGACGGGCGATGCGCAGCAGCAGCGTGGGGAGGGCGACCACGACGGCGATGAAGCCCAGCCCCTCGAACACCCGCCCGACCAGGAGCATGTCGACGCTGCCGGCGAAGGCTCCGAGCAGGCTCGCCGCGAAGCACAGGGCTGTGCCCAGCAGCACCAGCAGGCGGTGGCCAAACCGATCGGCGGTGAGCGCGATCACCATGCCGGCCAGCGCTGTGATCAGGTTGATGGTCGAAAGCAGCCACCCGGCCTGGCGCAAGGTCGCGTCGAACTCCTCAATGATCGACGGCAGCGCGGGTGGCACCTTGCCGACATGGAACGCGGCAACGATGCCGGCTGCGACCAGCAGGCCAACCAGCGGCCAGGGCGTGCGCGATGTGGCGTTCAGTACTGCACCCGCGCCGTCAACGCGCCGTCGACGATGAAGTTGACGCCGCTGATGAACGAGGCAGGCATGCCGGCGAGGAAGACGACGGCGGCCGCCACCTCCTGGGGCGTGCCCATGCGGCCCATCGGGTTACGCGCCAACATGCGCTTGTATCGCTCGGCGCCGGCATCGCGCTGGCGGCCCCAGGTGTTGCCGTCCTCGAGAATCGTGCCGGGGGAAACCATGTTCACGCGCACGCCCTTCGGCGCCACCTCGATGGCGATCGATTTCACCATCGGCACCAACGCCGCCTTCACCGA
>JAUXST010000054.1 GCA_030679805.1 Reyranella sp.
GCGGCGCCCATGTTCCAGGACATGATGGCGGGCCAGCTCGACTTTGCCGTCGTCACGCTCACTGAGGTGCTGCCGCTCGCGAAGGACGGCAAGCTTCGCATGCTGGCGCTCACTTCAACGCAGAAGGCGCCGTCGGCGCCCGACGTGCCGCTGGTGACCGAACTCGGTTATCCGAAGCTGGTGGCCGAGAACTTCGTCGGCCTCTCCGCGCCCGCGGGCTTCCCCGCCGACGCCCAGGCGAAGCTGCACAAGGCGATGGCCGAGGTGCTGGCCGATCCCAAGATCGTCGAGCGGCTGGGTGACCTCGGCTTCGTCACCAAGCCCATGACCTCGGCCGAGTTCACCGCCTTCGTCGCGGCCCAGGTCCAGGCGTTCCAGGCGCCGGTCAAGGCGTCGGGCGCGAAGCTCTAACCCGGCCGCACTGCCTCCGCGGCTTCGGCAACGCTCGGGAAGGTGATGTCGTCGTTGTCCGGCCCGAGATCGAGGCCTCGCTCGATGTCGCGCCTCACCCGGTCGCGCAGATTACCGAAGACGAGACG
This sequence comes from Reyranella sp., assembly GCA_030679805.1. GTDB lineage: Bacteria > Pseudomonadota > Alphaproteobacteria > Reyranellales > Reyranellaceae > Reyranella. The sequence goes on from JAUXST010000054.1 coordinate 540, forward strand.
AATGCCCCGCTCGCGCAATTCCTGTTCGAGTTCGGCCAGCGTCTCGCAGCCCATCAGGTCGACATCATGGATGGCGCCGCCGTCGATCACGACACCCAACACGGGAGCGGGCGATGCCTCGATCAGCGCCGCGATGCGGTCGCGGAACAGCGTGCAGTTGGCGAAGAAGAGCGGCGCCGAGAAGCGGTAGACCAGCAGCCCGGGCACGGGAACGGCCTCCGGCCGGTGCGCCGTGTCGTGCCAGCTTCCGCCGGGCGTACGGCCGAGCACGGCGTCGGGCGGAAAGGCGAGGGCGCGCAGCAGCAGGACCAGCGAAAAGACAACACCGATCAGGATGCCTTCCATGACGCCCAGCGCCACCACGCCCGCCATCGTCACCAGCGCGCCAGCCAGGCTGATGCCGCGGAAGCGCCACAGGCGGCGAAACTCGGCCGTGTCGCAGAGGCCCCAGGCGGAAGCGATCAGCAAGCCGCCCAGCGCTGCCGACGGCAGATAATAGAGGAAGCCCGCCAGCCAGAGCATGACGGCGGCCACGACGACGGCTGCGATGGCCGAGGTCACCTGCGTGCGACCGCCCGCCGCCTCGGCAACGGCGGTGCGTGAATCGCTGGCGCTGATCGGCAGTCCCTGGCTCAGACCGGAGACGAGGTTGGCCGCGCCGATGGCCAACAGCTCCTGGTTGGCGTCGATACGGTAACGGTTGCGCGCAGCGAAGGCGCGGGCAGTGACGATCGTGTCGGAAAAAGACAACAGCGCCGCCACAAATGCGACCGGCAGCAGCACCTCGAAGTCGGCCAACGTGAGAACCGGCAACGAGAGGCCAGGTAGGCCCGTCGGGATGCGGCCGACCACGGCGACGCCCTGCTTGTCGAGCCCGAGCAGGACGACGGCCAGTCCCGCGGCCGCGAGCGCCAGCACCGCGCCGGGCACGCGCGGCGCGAACCGGCGGCAGAGCAGGATGACGGCAAAGGTGCCGGCGCCGATCGCCAGCGAGACGAGATTGGTATCGCCCAGGCGGTGGAGAAGCGACACCACCTGCTCAAGGGTGGTCTCGCCATTGGATTTCACTCCCAGCACTTTCGGCAGCTGGGCCATGGCGATGACCAGCGCGAGCCCGTGCATGAAGCCCACGATCACCGGCTTGGAGAGGAAGTTGGCGACGAAGCCCAGCCGCAGCACGCCGCCCAGCAAGCAGAGGATACCGACCATCACGCCGAGGCCTGCGGCCAGCAGGGCGAGTCGTCCGGGATCGCCCGGCGCCAGCGGCACCACGACGATGGCCACGAGCGCGGCCATTGCCGTGTCGGGTCCGACGATGAGCTGCCGCGAACTGCCAAACAGGGCGTAGGCCAGAAGGGGCAGCATGCTGCCGTAGAGCCCGGCCAGCGGCAGGCCCGCCAGCTCGCCATAAGCAAGGCCCACAGGCACCATCACCGCGCCCAGCGTCAGTCCCGCCGCCAGATCGTGCGGAAGGAACGACGCCTTGTAGGTCGCAAGCGTCCCCAGGCCGGGTATCCAACGGGCGATATTCATGCGGGCGTCTCCCTCCGCCAGAATATTGCAGGAGACGCCGCCGCGAGCATGTTCTGGAACCTAGACGCAGAGCACAGCGAGGATTACTCAACCCGGCGTTAGCCGTCTGCGCGGCAATAGAATTCCTCCCCCGCGATCATGCGAGGGAGGAGGTCTCGAGCTGACTAGGCCTTCAGGTTCACGGCGGCATCCTTGCCGCGGTCCTGCTGGACTTCGTAGGTGATCTTCTGGCCTTCATTGAGCCCGTTCAGGCCCGCGCGCTCGACGGCGCTGATATGGACGAACACGTCCTTGCCGCCGCCGTCGGGCTGAATGAAACCGAAACCCTTGGTGGCGTTGAACCACTTGACTGTGCCTGAAGCCATAATCTGTATCCTGGTTAGTAAGAGATCGTGAGTACGAGCGAGGGCGCGCGACGCGTGCCAGCCTTGTCTACGTCTAGCGGCGGTACCGGTTCCCTGGAGCCGGGTCAAGTTGGCAGCCAGATCGGCAACCCGTGCGCGAGGCCCGAAGGGACCCGAACATGGGAGGCCGGACTTCAGCTCACCGCGGGCGGGGTGCCTTCCAGGTAGGTGCTCTTGCCCGGGGCGAACGGCTCCAGCACGGGCCAGATGAATAGGATGCGCGCCGCGGCCGGCCCCTGGGTTCCCCAGGCATGGGGCGTGTGCGGCGGGATGATGACGGACTGCCCGGGGCCGGCCGTCAGTCTCTCGTCGCCGAGTTCCGCCCAGATCCGGCCCTCCTCGACGAGAATGACCTCTTCGTATTCGTGAAAATGCCGGGGGACGGCGACGCCGGGCGCGGCCGTGTTGGAGAGCACGCTCAGCGCCGTCGCCCCGTGTTCGCGGGCGGAGAGCCATTTGCCGGTGATCCCGGTCCGCATGGGGAATTCCGGCAGCCCCGCATAATCTATGACCGGCATCGCGTGCCTCCTCGGATCGGCAGGTCCAATCCGGACAGGCTGCCATTTGGCGCTGGCTTGCGCTACAGGAAGGCCCTCGATTTCGTTTCCGGGTCCCCTCATGGCGCTTCCCTCCGGCATTTCTTTCGGTCCCGACCACAAGGTCTCCCTGCCCGCGTCGTTCAACGTCGCGGTGCCGTTCATCGACCGGCATCTCGGCGAGGGCCGTGGCGCCAAGGCCGCTATCCGCACAGCGTCAGAGACGGTCACTTACGCCGAGCTGGCGGAACGGGTGAACCGTACTGGCAATGCGCTGCTCGGGCTCGGCCTGAAACCGGGCGACCGGCTGCTGATGGTCGTGAAGGACTGCCCGGCGTTCTTCTATCTGTTCTGGGGCGCCATCAAGGCCGGCATCGTGCCGGTACCGCCCAACACGCTGCTGCGCGCCGACGACTACGCCTACATGATCGAGGATTCGGGCTGCCGGCTCGTCGTGTCCTCTGTCGAGTTCGCAGGCGAGATCGGGCCGGCGCTGGCGCAGCTCGGGGCAAAAGCGCCCAAGGCGATGACGGTCGATGCGTTCCTTGCCGAGATGGCAAAAGCCTCTTCCACGCTGGCGGCGCAGCCCGCGGCGGCGGCCGACGACTGCTTCTGGCTCTATTCCTCGGGCTCGACCGGGCGGCCCAAGGGCGCGGTCCATGCCCAGCGCGACATGGTGGTGACCAGCGAGCTCTATGGCGTGCGCGTGCTGGGCGTCACGGAAAACGACATCAGCTACTCGGCGGCGAAGCTCTTCTTCGCCTACGGCCAGGGCAACGGCATGACCTTCCCGCTGTGGACCGGCAGCACCGCCGTGCTCGACGACCGTCGGCCGACGCCCGACACGACCTTCGACAACATCGAAAAGTTCAAGCCCACGCTCTACTACAGCGTTCCGACGCTCTATGCCGCGCAGCTCGCGGCACTCGACAGCAAGCCGCGCGACCTTTCCAGCTTGCGCGCCTGCGTCTCGGCGGGCGAGGCGCTGCCGGCCGACATGTTCCGGCGCTGGAAGGAAAAGACCGGCACGGTGATCCTGGACGGCATCGGCTCGACCGAGGCGCTGCACATCTTCATCGGCAACCGGCTCAATGACTTCCGGCCGGGCACCAGCGGCAAGCCGGTGCCGGGCTACGAGGCGCGCATCCTCGACGAGAACGGCAAGCCGGTGGTCCAGGGCGAGAGCGGCGCGCTGTGGTTGCGCGCCGAGTCGGCGGCAAAATACTACTGGAACAAGCCGGAGAAGACCGCCGAGACCATGGTCGAGGGCTGGCTCAACACCGGCGACACCTATCGCCAGGACGCCGACGGCTATTTTATTTATGAGGGCCGCAGCGACGACATGCTGAAGGTGGGCGGCATCTGGTGCTCGCCGGTCGAGATCGAGAACTGCCTGGTGGGCCACCCCGCCGTGCTCGAGGCCGCCGTCGTGGGCCATGCCGACGAGGCCGGGCTGATCAAGCCCAAGGCGATCGTGGTGCTGAAGCAGGCAGGCGACGCCGGCCGCGCCCTGACCGATGCGCTGATGGCGCACTGCAAGAAGACCCTGGCGCCCTACAAATACCCGCGCTGGGTCGAGTACGTCCCCGAGCTGCCCAAGACCGCGACCGGAAAGATTCAACGCTTCAAGCTGCGTTCGTAGAAGGGTGGGGTGGTGTTGAATATACGCCCCGCCGCGCCGGCCGACCTGGACGTCTGCTACGAAATCTCCCTGGCTACGGGCTTCGAAGGATGCGATGCATCGCACCTCTATGCCGACCGGAGATTGATGGGGCATATCTACGTTGCCCCCTATCTGTTCCTCGCCCCCATGTTGGCCTTTGTCGTCGGGGACCGCGGCGGGGTGGCGGGCTTCGCGGTCGGTACCGCGGACACGGTCGCCTGGGAAGCGAGGCTCGAGCGCGAGTGGTGGCCGCCGCTGCGCGCACGGTATGCCGATCCATCCAGCATCCCCACTGATCTGCGGACGGCCGACCAGCGGCGAGCGTTCATGATCCATCATCCGATGCGCACGCCCCCGAGGGTGGTCGGCGGATTCCCGGCTCATCTGCATATGAACCTGTTGCCACGCGCGCAGCGCCGCGGCGTGGGAGCAAGATTGCTGGACGTCTGGCTCGAGGCCGTCGAGGCGCACGGCCCGCGAGCGGCACATGTCGGTGTCAATCGAGCGAATACTGGGGCACGTCGGGTTTGGGCTGCACAAGCTTTCGTGGAACTGGCGGACGAAGGCCAACCCGAGGGCCGAACAATCTGGATGGGGCGCGGCGGAACGGCTGGAAATTGAGCCCCGCCTCACGCCCGGATCGACCATTAAGGCGTTGTTGCAGGACGCATTTTCCGCTTCTATGGCGCCAAGGGAAACAGGGAGTTTCGGCCCATGAAAAGCAAATTGTTTGGACCCGCAACAATCGCGGCAATGGCTACATTGGGATTGGGTAGCCTGCCGGCAATGGCGCAGAGCCCGATCAAGATCGGCTTCGTCAGCACCTTCTCCGGCCCGCAGGCCGCGATCGGCGAGGACATGCGCCGCTCGGTCGAGCTCGCCAAGGAGCATCTCGGCGGCAAGATGGGCGGCAAGCCGTTCGAGATCATCTACGAGGACGACACCTTCAAGCCCGACGTCGGCAAGGCGCGCTCCGAGAAGCTCGTGCTGCAGGACAAGGTGGACTTCATCGGCGGCTACATCTGGTCGAACGTGCTGCTGGCCTCGCTCAAGACCGTGACCGACGAGGGCAACACCATCCTGGTCTCGGCCAACGCCGGGCCGTCGCAGATCGCGGGCGAACTCTGCAACAAGAACTTCTTCTCGACCTCGTGGAACAACGACCAGACGCCGATGGCGATGGGCGAGTACCTGCAGAAGAAGGGCGTCAAAAGCCTCTACCTGATGGCGCCCAACTACGCCGCCGGCAAGGACATGATGGCCGGCGTCAAGCGCACCTTCAAAGGCGAGATCAAGGGCGAGGACTTCACCAAGTGGCCCGACCAGCTCGACTTCTCGGCCGAACTCGCCAAGATCCGCGCCGCCAAACCCGACGGCATCTTCATCTTCTATCCGGGCGCGCACGGCGTGCAGTTCCTGACCCAGTATGCGGCGTCGGGCCTGAAAGGCCAGGTGCCGCTCTACCAGGTGTTCTCGATCGACGCGATCACACTGCCGCAGCAGAAGGATCTGGCGCTCGGCATCCTCGGCGCCCAGGAATGGGTCAACGACCTGCCGAACGACGCCAACAAGAAGTACGTCGCCGACTTCAAGAAGAAGCACGGCACCTATCCGTCGTTCTACGGCGCCCAGAGCTACGACGCGATCATGCTGATCGCGTCGGCGGCCGAGGCGCTGAAGGGCGATCTCTCGAACAAGGACAAGGTCCGGGCCGAGATGAAGAAGGCCAACTTCAAGTCGGTGCGCGGCGACTTCAAGTTCGGCAACAACAACTTCCCGATCGAGAACTTCTACATCCAAGACACGGTAAAGGATGCGTCGGGCATGCTGACGCTGAAGACCGTTGCGACGGCGGTGACAGCGGCGGTCGATCCGTACGCCTCCAAATGCCCGATGAAGTGACGCCCCCCTTATTGGATATGGGGGCGTGACCATGGACGGGAGCGCGGCGACGCGCTCCCGTTTCGTTTGAGGGTTGGCGATGGACTATCTGGTGCTACAGATGCTGAACGGCGTGCAGCTCGGCCTGCTGATGTTTCTGCTCGCCGCCGGCCTGACCTTGACCTTCGGCATCATGGACCTGGTCAACCTGGCGCACGGCTCGCTCTACATGATGGGCGCCTACATCGCCTGGACGCTGATCGGCTGGACCGACTCCTTCGTGCTGGGCGCGATCCTGGCGTTGCCCGCCACCTTCCTGCTTGGCATCGCGGTCGAGGCCGTGGTGATGCGGCGGCTCTATGCCCGCGACCACCTCGACCAGGTGCTAGCGACCTTCGGCCTGATCCTGTTCTTCAACGAGCTGGTACGCGTGATCTGGGGGCCGGCCGGCAAGAGCATCGCGGTGCCGCAGTTCCTGAGCCACACCGTCGACATCCTGCCCGGCGTGCCCTACCCGGCCTACCGCTTCGCCATCATCGCGGTCGGCGCCGTGGTGGCGGTGCTGCTGGCCTGGCTGGTCGCCCGCACCCGGGTCGGCATGCTGATCCGCGCCGGCGCCTCCAACCGGCGCATGATCGGCGCACTCGGCATCAACATCGAGCTGCTGTTCAGCCTGGTGTTCGGCCTGGGCGCGGTGTTCGCGGCGCTGGCCGGCCTGATGGCGGCACCGCTCACCTCGATCAAGATCGGCATGGGCGACGACATCCTGATCCTAGCCTTCGTCATCATCGTCATCGGCGGCATCGGCTCGATCAAGGGCGCCTTCGTGGCCGCCATGGTGGTGGGCCAGATCGATATCGTCGGCCGCGCCTTCCTGCCCGATTTCCTGAAGACCTTCATGAGTTCAGCCGCCGCCTCCAGCGCCGCGCCCGCGATCTCGCAGGTCCTGGTCTATGTGCTGATGGCGGGCGTGCTGGTGTGGCGGCCGACCGGCCTGTTCGGGCAAAGGAACTAGCGGCGTGGCAGCCCTCCTCGCCTCGCTTCGCACGCCGCGCGGCCTGATCGTCGCGCTGATCCTGCTCGTCTTCGCTATCCTGCCGCTGCTCACCCAGGCCTTCGACCAGCGCTACCTGCTGTCGATCGGCACGCGCATCGTCATCTGGTCGATCGCCGCCGTCAGCCTCAACATGATCCTGGGCTATGGCGGGCTGGTGAGCTTCGGCCACGCGGTGTTCTTCGGCATCGGCGGCTACGCCGTTGGCATTCTCGCCGCCAACGGCCTGCAGAGCGGCTGGCTGCAATGGCCGGTCGCCATCGCCGCCTCGGTGCTGTGGGCGGCGCTGGTCGGCGCGCTGTCGCTGCGCACGAGGGGCGTCTATTTCATCATGATCACGCTCGCCTTCGCCCAACTCGTCTATTACGTGAGCGCGGGGCTGGAGGCCTATGGTGCCGACGACGGGCTCAACATCAGCCGCAGCCGCTTCGACGGACTGATCGACCTGCGCGACAAGGCCTCGTTCTACTGGCTCTGCTTCGTGCTCCTGCTCGGCACGCTGTGGTTTTGTAGCCGCTTCGCCAATTCCCGCTTCGGCTTCGTGATCCGAGGCGCCAAGTCGAACGACCTCCGCATGACGGCGCTCGGCTTCCCGGTGTTCCGCTACCGCCTCGCCGCCTTCACCCTGTCCGGCGCCTTCGGCGGTCTCGCCGGCATCCTGCTCGCCAACGAAGGCGCCTATGTCTCTCCCGCCATGATGTCGTGGGTGAAGTCGGGCGACCTCATCGTCATCGTCGTGCTGGGCGGCATGGGTACGCTGTTCGGCCCGCTCTACGGCACCATCGCCTTCTTCGTGCTGGAGGAATCGCTAAAGCCGCTGCTCGACCTCGGCCACAAGGGCTGGGGTGAATACTGGCAGATCGTATTCGGCCCGATGCTGGTGCTGATCGCCCTCTACGCTAGGGGCGGCATCGATTCCTTGCTGGGCCGCCGCCATGGTTGAGCCGCTGCTGCGCACCGACCGGCTGATCAAGCGTTTCGGCGGGTTGGTCGCCACCGATACTGTTTCGATCGATGTCCGGCCGGGCGAGATCCACGCCCTGATCGGCCCCAACGGCGCCGGCAAGACCACGCTGGTAGGCCAGCTCACCGGCAATCTGGCGCCCGACGCCGGCACCATCCACTTCGCCGGCCGCGACGTCACACGCCTGCCGACCCATGCGCGCGTGCGGCTGGGCCTGGCGCGCTCGTTCCAGATCACCTCGGTGCTGCGCGAGTTCACCGC
>JAUXST010000057.1 GCA_030679805.1 Reyranella sp.
ATGCCGGGGGGCCCGCACGGGCTCGTCATAGAACGCACTGACCGGCACCGCCGTCACGCCCGCCTCGACCGTAATATGTCGGCAGAAATCGTCGTCCGTCCCATTGAAGCCGAGCGGCCTGAAGTCGGTGGTCACGAAGTAGGTGCCATGCGCCGGCAATATATCGAAACCGATATCGGCCAGGGCGACCGCCAAGCGATCGCGCTTGCGCTGCATGTCCGACGCCAAGGTCGAATAGTAGCTGTCGGCCAGGCGCAAGCCTGCTGCCGCGCCCCATTGCAGGTTTGGCGGGGTCGTGAAGGTCATGAACTGATGGGTCTTCGCGATCGTCTTCATGAGTTCGGGAGCAGCCGTGATGTACCCTACCTTCCAGCCTGTCAGGCTGAAACTCTTGCCGGCCGAGCCGATGCGGACGGTGCGCGCGCGCATCTCCGGCAAGGTCATGATCGACACGTGCTGCCGATTGTCGAAGATGATGTGCTCGTAAACCTCGTCGCAAACGGCATAGGCGTCGTGCTTGAGACATAGACCTGCAATGAAATCCAGTTCCTCCCGATCGAACACTTTTGAACATGGGTTCATGGGCGTGTTGAACAGGATGAGCTTCGTGCGATCGTTGAAGGCTGCCGCCAGTTCCTCGCGCGGCAGGCGCCACGTCGGTGGCTCGAGGCGCACCAACTTCGGAATGCCGCCGGCCCGACGCACCATTGGCAGATACGAGTCGTAGAGGGGCTCGATCAACACGACCTCGTCGCCCGGTTCGATAAGGCCAAGCAGACAATCGCCCAGCGCTTCGGTCGCCCCGGAAGTCACCAACACCTCGGTCTGCCAGTCGACCTCGAGGTTTTGGAACCGCTTGGCATGATCTGCCACGGCCTGCCGCAACTCCGGGATGCCCATCATCGGCGGATATTAGTTGTTTCCATTCAGCAGGTAGTCGGCCGCAGCGGCTCGGACCTCGTCCGGTCCCCTGTCGTCGGGAAAGCCCTGACCGAGATTTACCGACTGATGCTCCCGCGCGAGAGTCGACATCACTTCAAAAACGGTCGTCCCCAAGCCAGACATCAGCGAATTAGCGGCCTTCATTGAACACCTTGTATGAGGACAAATTTTAGGCAGTTTTTTGAGGTTTAATTGGGCAATAAGCTTGTTCTTTGACCAATTATATTCATTTTAGCTGTCATGCCTGTGGCTAAATATGGCATGAAAAATGCTGAAAAACGTTCCATACGGGCTGCCCCGACCGGTGGCACCGGCGTTTGTGTGCGGAGTGTCTCAACCAAATGAAGAAGATCGAGGCGATCATCAAGCCCTTCAAGCTCGACGAGGTGAAGGACGCCCTCAATCAGATCGGATTGAAAGGCATCACCGTTCTCGAAGCCAAGGGGTTCGGGCGCCAGAAGGGACATACCGAACTCTACCGCGGCGCGGAATACGTCGTCGACTTTCTGCCGAAGGTAAAGATCGAGCTGATCATCGAGGACGAAATGGTCGAAAAGGCCGTCGAGGCCATCCGCAGTTCGGCGCACACCGGCCGGATCGGCGACGGCAAGATTTTCGTGTCGAGCATCGACGATGCGATCCGAATTCGTACTGGCGAACGCGGGGACGCCGCCGTATGAGCAACGCCGCTAGGCGTGAAGCACTGTCAACCACAAGAGAGGGACGTACGACAAATGGACGCCAAACAGGTTCTCGCGTTGATGAAGGAAAAGGACGTCAAGTTCGTTGACTTCCGCTTCACCGACCCTCGCGGCAAGTGGCAGCATACGGCCCGCATGGCCTCGGCCACCGATGAAGACACCTTTACCGACGGCGTGATGTTCGACGGCTCGTCGATCGCCGGCTGGAAGGCCATCAACGAGTCCGACATGATCCTGATGCCGGATCCCTCCACCGCCGTGCTCGATCCCTTCACGGCACAGACCACGCTCATCATCAACTGCGACGTCGTCGAGCCCTCGACCGGCCAGCTCTATGCCCGTTGCCCGCGCTCCACCGCCAAGCGCGCCGAGGCCTTCATGAAGTCCTCCGGAATCGGCGATACCGCGGTGTTCGGCCCCGAACTCGAATTCTTCGTGTTCGACGACGTGCGCTTCAAGGTCGAAATGCAGGGCAGCTCGTTCAGCGTCACCTCGAGTGAGTCGCCGTGGAACAGCAACGCCGAGTTCGAAGGCGGCAACATGGCTCACCGCCCCGGCGTCAAGGGCGGCTACTTCCCCGTCCAGCCGGTCGATTCGCACAACGACCTGCGTGCCGAAATGATGTCGGTCTGCACCGACATGGGCATCACCATGGAGATCCATCACCACGAAGTGGCGCCGGCGCAGAACGAGCTCGGCTTCCGCTTCGATACCCTGGTGAAGACCGCCGACAACGTGCAGAAGTACAAGTACACGCTGCACAACGTCGCCCACAGCTACGGCAAGACGCTGACCTTCATGCCGAAGCCGATCTACGGCGACAACGGCTCGGGCATGCACACCCATCAGTCGATCTGGAAGGACGGCAAGCCGCTGTTCGCCGGATCGGGCTATGCCGACCTGTCGGAGACGGCGCTCTACTACATCGGCGGCATCATCAAGCACGCCAAGGCGCTGAACGCCTTCACCAACGCCAGCACCAACTCCTACAAGCGCGTGATCCCGGGCTTCGAGGCGCCGGTGCTGCTGGCCTATTCCTCGCGCAACCGCTCGGCCTCGTGCCGCATTCCCTACTCGGCCTCGCCGAAGGGCAAGCGCGTCGAAGTCCGCTTCCCCGATCCGTCGGCCAATCCCTACCTCGCGTTCGCTGCGATGTTGATGGCCGGCATTGACGGCATCAACAACAAGATCCATCCGGGCGACCCGATGGACAAAAACCTGTACGACCTGCCGCCGGAGGAACTTTCCAAGGTTCCGACCGTCGCCGGCTCGCTCCGCGAGGCGCTGAATTGCCTCGACGCCGACCGCTCCTTCCTCACCAAGGGCGGCGTGTTCACCGACGACCAGATCGACGCCTACATGGAGCTCAAGTGGGAAGAGGTCTACAACTGGGAACACCAGCCGGCGCCGATCGAGTACAAGATGTACTACTCGATCTGATACTTTCCGAATTTTCGGATCATGGAAGGGCCCGCTGTCGCGGGCCCTTCTTTTGTTGGAGGATGCCGCCCGCAGAACCGAGGGAATGAGACATGAGCGGCTGGATGGACGAAGCGATGGAGACACTGCGCCCCTGGATCGGGCGCGTGCGCACGGTCGAGGACGATATCGGCATGATGGCCGTGCGTCGGGTGGCCGCCACCTTCGACGTCGACCCTGACAGCATCAAGCGTGGCGACGAACTGCCGCCGCACTGGTTCACGGTGTTCTTCACCGAGACGGTCCGCCAGGGCGAACTCGGACCCGATGGCCATCCCAACAAGGGCATCGTCCTGCCGCCGATCCCGATGCCCCGCCGCATGGGTGCCGGCCGCCGCGTGAAGATCATGGGCCGCCTGAAAGCCGGCGAGCCCGCGGTCAAGAAGGCCGAGGTCGCCGACATCGTTCCCAAGACCGGCCGCTCCGGCGACATCTTCGTGCTCACCATGCGCCACACGATCGAGCAAGCCGGCAAGACCATTGCCGTCGACACGTTCGACGCGATCTACCGCCCCGCCGTGCCGCCTGGCCAGAAGACCACGGCAACCGTGGCCACCAAAGCGCGTACCGACCACGCCTGGAGCCAGACCACCCAGCTCACCAACACGCTCAACTTCCGCTACGGCGGCCTCACCTGGAACGCCCACCGCATCCATTATGACGGCGACTACACGCGCAGCGAGGAAGGCTATCCGGCCATCGTTTCCAACGGCGGCCTGTCCATGCATCTGATGATCAATGCCGCCCTCGGCCACGGCGCCGGCACGCTGACCGGCCTCACCGCCCGCCTCGTCCATCCGCTCTGGGTCGGCGATCTGATCGAGGTCCGCGGCGAGGCGCAGAAGGACGGCCGGCTGAAGATCTGGGCCGCCGACAAGAACGGCGTGCTGTGCGGCGAGATGGAGCTGGAGTTCGCGTCTTGAGCGGCGGTCCCCTTTCCGGCGTCCGCGTCGTCGACCTGACGACGGTCGTCGTCGGACCGATCTGCACACGGACGCTGGCCGACTACGGCGCCGAAGTCATCAAGGTCGAGGCGCCAGGCGGCGATCTGCTGCGCACCATGGCCGAGGGCAGCCGCAATCCCGGCATGTCGGGCAAGTTCATCAACTTCAATCGCAACAAGCGCTCGATCGTGCTCGACCTCAAGAAGCCGGACGGCCACGCGGCCCTGCTCCGGCTGATCGAGCGCGCCGACGTGTTCGTGAGCAACGTCCGGCCCGAGGCGCTCGCCCGCGCCGGGCTCGACCATGCGAGCCTGGCCAAGCTCAATCCGAAGCTGATCCACTGCTCGATCCTGGCGTTCGGACGCGGCGGCCGTTACTACAACCGCCCCGCCTACGATCCGATCGTGCAAAGCCTTTCCGGCGTCGCCGGCACCATCGCGCGCGCCACCGGCGAGCCGCGCTTCGTGCCGATGGTGATGAGCGACCACACCAGCGGTCTCATCGCCGCCCAATGCATCGGCTTTGCCCTCTACCGGCGCGAGAAGACCGGCAAGGGCGAGGCCATCGACGTGCCGATGCTGGAGAACATGGCGTCGTTCGTGTCGAGCGAGCATCTCGGCGCCGCCACCTTCGACCCGCCGGTCGGGCCCACCGGCGACGGCCGGTTGCTCAGCCCCAACTACCGGCCGCTGCCCACCAAGGACGGCTACGTCACGGTCCGTCCCAACACCAACGCCCAGACCTTCGCCTTCTTCGACGCCATCGGCCGGCCGGAGCTCAAGACCGATCCGCGCTTCAACAGCGCCGCGGCGCGCACCAAGAACGCCGCGGCCTACTTCGAGGTTCAGAAAGACGGCCTGCCCCACAAGACGACCGACGAGTGGGTCGCCTTGTTCGACAGGCTCGACGTGCCCGCCGCCCGCTACAATTCGATCGACGACCTTTTAACCGACCCGCATCTCGCCGATGTCGGCTTCTTCAAAGCCGAGGAACATCCGAGCCAAGGACGCCTCCGGCGCACCAAGCTGGCCAACGTCTTCTCCGGCGGCGCCCGGGAAAACGAAACCCACGCGCCGCTCACGGGCGAACACACCCGCCCTATTCTGGCCGAGGCCGGCTACACCGACGCCGAGATCGACGCCCTTCTCGCGTCGGGCGGTGCCGCCGGCTAGGGGACCGGTCCGTGTCACACCCAAAGGTGTCACACCAAGTTGAGACAAATGTTGTGACACAGGTTGAGCGCCCACCTGTGACATTGCAGAAAATCTGACCCTGCGGCCCACCTCGGGCAGCCGCAGAAGACCGTCGAATCAACACTCGGACGCGTTTTTCGCGCCTCGGTCCACCCACCTGCCGGACAGTCAATGCGGCGGAGATGGCCTTTTGCTTGCTACTCACGGCTCAATCAAGGTCGTGGGACGGCCCCTCATCCTCCTGGGATCGTACCCGGCGGGCGCGCCGGGCGGGGCATGGCCAAAGGTTCAAGCGCCAACCCTCCGGTCGGCGATCTCAGCTAAAAATCAGAAAGCTGGACGTTGGGCCTTTCTGGACAGGCCTCGTGCAACGATGACAAAAATATAGCACGGAACCTGCTGGGCCTGCAAAACGGATATTGCATATCTGCCTTGCCCGTGCCCTGAAGTCGAGCGGTGGTCTTAAGATTGCAGTATTGACGCAATCTTTCATGGGGCTTGCAAAAACCTTGGGATGAATTTTAGTATGGCTCCGACGTCCCTCAGTTGGGACGGCTGTTTGGGGGCGTATGTACAGGGATATTTCCGGCCGCGTTGGGTTGCCGACGCGGTTTGTCGCCCCGAAATTATTGGCGCTGCTTTCCATAAGCATCGCATTGGTATCGCAGCCGGCGCTATCGCAGGGCCCAATGTCGCCCGGTGGGGGTGCCATGGCGCCCCAACCTCGCGTGGCCCCTCCGCCACCCCCGCCCCCGCTGCCGCCGCCGGTGATCGTGCCAACGGCGCCTGCCATGCAACCAGGACCGCCCGCAAGCATCGCGCCGCGCAGCGCGCCCGCCGCCGGCAGCGGCACCATCAAGAGCACGGACAACGAGTCACCCCGGCCTGCGGATCGCCTTCCGACAACGACCGGCGGTACGGCCGGCCGCACCGCGCCGGGGACCGCGCCTGCCGCCCCTTCCGTCGCCCCTCCCGTCGATCGCTCGACGGCCCTCGCCTCGACGTCGAGAGGCCTTTTGCCGGCGCGCGATGTCGCCATCATCTCCACCGACGGCAGCGGCGGCGCCCGGAAGGAGGTCCGGACCAACGACAAGGGACAGTTCTCGTTCGGTCCGCTCTCGCCCGGCGTGCGCGACGTCACCTTCCCCTTCACCGCCCTCCAGCGCGCTCAGCCGGAGGGCGGCGCGAAGAGGCGCTCGCCCAGCGTGACGGTCAGCCTGGTCATTCCTGCCGCGCCGGGCGCCGGCACGCGCGGCAATCTGGTGGTGCATACCTATTCCCGTATCGACCCGACCAAGGACATTCGCACCAGGATCACCGTTCCCCGCGACGGCAGCGGTGCGATCGTCGACTGGGGCGACGGTACGCCGCCGGTCAACGTGGTCCGCCAGGGATGGCCGATCGACGTTGGTGGCGGCGGCCGAGGGCCTGTCGACACTATCGGCACGGTCTCGTTCGTGCCCAAATTTCAGAAGATGCAGTTCATGCAGATGAACCCCTGCATCCCGTGGTGGCAGTGCGTGCCGCCGCCCGATCCCGATCCGCCGATGGACGATCCCTGGACGGAGGTCGTGCCCGAGATCGACGTGCTGCCGCCCGAAGACCCCATCATCGAGATCGTCGATGTCTATGATCCGCCCAGGGACGACCCACCGAAGGTCGACCCGCCCCAGGTCGATCCCCCGAAGATCGACGAAAAGGGAACCTTCGAGATCGGCTCGCTGAGCGAGGGCGTCCGCCAGGTCAAGCTGACCCTGCCCGCGGGCATCATCACCGATCCGCCGAAGCCGCCGGTCAAGGTGGCGCTCCTGCTGCCGGTCGAACCGCGTGCCACCGTCGAGGCGTTGAACGCGGGCGGACGGCCGCCGCGGGTCGGCGAGCAGGACCGGCTCCATCTCGTCGAGCACATCTACGCGCCCGATACGACCGCCCAGACGCTCCACGTCAAGATCACCATGGCCCAGGGTGGGGCCAAGGATGGCCGCGGTGCCCTGGTGGACTGGGGCGACGGCACGCCGGTGACGGACGTCAAACGCGACGGCAAGCCCATCGCCGCCGCCAGCGTGGACCACGAAGCCGTCGGCCGCATTCTCTTCGTCGGCGCAAAGAAAAAGCAACCATAGGAACTCGTTCAATGAGAAGAAGTCTGTTCGCCGTATCCGCCGTCGCGTCGAGTCTCGTCCTGGCGGGGCCCGCGCTCGCGCAGGGAGCCGGAGGACCGGCCGTTATCGCTGCGCCGGCGTCGCCGTCGGCCACGTCGCAATCGACGGTCGTCAGCAGCGGCAACCAGGTCCAGAGCAATACGGCGGCCTACGTCACCCTGCCGGCGATCGGCTCGGTGATCCAGCAGACACTGCTGGGTCCGAAGTTGAGCGGACCGCGCGCCGGGGCGGAACTCAGCCCGATGCACAGCGGCATGGCGGCAGGCGACGACCCGTGGGGCTGGCAGGCCTGGATCTCCGGCGGCGGCGGCAACACCGTCAACAGCCTGGCGACCGGCGGCTACAACATCGCCAACTACGGAACCCAGCTGGGCCTGCAGGCGCAGATCACACCGAAGTTCCTGCTCGGTGTCAGCGGCGCCTGGCAGGGTTCCAGCGGCACGCTGAACGGCGGGTACACATCGACCAACTCGACCTTCGGCGTCATCGCCTATGCCGGCTGGCAGTTCAGCGAAAACTGGAACGCCTCCGCCATGGCCGGCTACAGCGGCGGCTCGAACACGCTCACCAATTCAGGCTTCAACTACAACGCCAGCTACGGCAGCAGCCAATGGAACTTCCAGGGCAGCCTCAACGGCTACTACAAGGTCGGCGCCGTCGTGCTGGCACCCATGGTCGGGCTGCTCTATTCGCCGATCAACAGCTATGGCTACACCGACAGCAACCTGGTCGTCGTGCCCGGCCAGACGACCGCGCTCACTCGCGGCTCGGCCGGCGGCTTCATCAGCCTGCCGCTCGACAAGTGGCAGCCCTACGTCAGGGCCACCATCGAGCAGGATTTCTACGTGCCGACCGGCAGTGCGCCCAACGGCTCGACCGGCGGCACCGTGGGCGTCGGCGCCACCATCCCCCTCACCGACACGATCTGGGCCTCGATCGACGGTGGCTACAACTCGATCGGGCGCGTGGCGCTGTCGTCGTGGTCGGGCAGCGCGCGGCTCAGCCTGCGATTCTGATCCAAGGCTTTCATCTCTCAAGCACGAGTGATTTCGGGGAGACAGAAAATGAATCGACGGGTTGCGTGCGCGGCAGGGGCGATGCTCCTGGCCAGTTTCGGGGGCTGGGCGACACAGGCATTGTCACAAGGGGCGATGACTCCAAGGATGGACGTGGCGCCACCGCCGCGCGTCGCACCGCCTCCGCCGCCGCCGGTCGTTCCACCTACAGTCGTCCCGACTCCTCCCATGGTGCCCTTGGCCCCGGTGATGGCTCCCCCGGTTCAGACAGCCCCGACGCCGAAGGCGCCGACGGCATCCGCCCCGGTAACGCCCGCGCCCGCGGCGCCGATTCCAAGCACAGCACAAACCACGCCGCGCGGCACCGCCGGCGGGCCGCCGCCTTACACCGACTCGCAGGCGAGGGCGCTGCCCGGGGTCAGCGTGGGCTTGCGGGGCCCCGGCGGTACGCGCCAGACCACCAGCGACTCGAATGGCGTCGTGTCGCTCGGCCAGTTGCGGCAAGGCAGCTACGAACTCAGCGTCAACCGGAAGACCCTCGGCGGGGGGGCTGGCAATCCGCCTGCCCTCATTGGCTTGCTGCTTCCGGCCGTGCAGAGCGTGCGAGAAGGCGCTCGACGCTACGTGTCGGTCGTCGTCACACCCGTCAACGATGCGCCTACTTTGCAAATCAAGATCGATGTCGATGCCAGGGGCCAGGTTTCCAGTGTCAACTGGGGAGACGGCAAAGCGTCGATCAACGTGGCCGTCGGGGATTTCAACGGCGACGGGCGGGCGGAATGGAAGCAGTTCGAGGATATCGCCACGCGCAATCCCTCGGGCGAGACCCGTCTTGCCTTCGCGGGGCTCGGATCGGGTACGCCAACTGCGCAAGCGACGGTCAATACTAGTCGTGGCAACATCAAGCACGGCATCACGTTCACCGACGGACATGCTAAGCTGCCCAACATCGGCGCCACGGCGACGGGGCCGGGCGGCGTCATGCAGTTGCAGAGCGATTCGCAGGGAGTGACGCATCTCGGCAAGTTGCCGGTCGGGACGACGAAGATCGAGTTCAATGGCGAGCAATTCGCCTCCGCACTCCGGTCGGCCGGCGGAACGACGACGGCCACTCCCGGCGTTCCCGCGGGAATACGGTGTCGAGGCTGCTTTGTTATCCCGATTATAGCGCTCAAAGCAGACGGAGTGCCCGTTGTCTCCATCTGGTCCGGTGACGCTGTGCCTAACAAACTTCAGGCGCTTCTTCGGATCGGCCGTGACGGAAACCTCATGGACGTCGACTGGGGCAACGGTCCGCAACCGTTGCAGGTCCTGACCAAGTCGGGCACTGGAACTCTCACGCTCAGCGGGAGCAACACCTATACTGGCTCCACCACTGTCAACCAGGGTGTGCTGAAGGCTCTCCAGGATCGTGCCAGCAAGGGTGCTCCCGGCATGATCGAGGTCAACAACATCCTGATGGATGTAAGCACCCCGCGGTGACGGCTGACATATGGCCGCCACGAGCGCCTTGGGCCTTCGCGTCGTGGGCTTTCGCCTGGCCGGCATCGCCGCCCTCGCGGCGATGCTCGTTGCGTGCGGCCACAGCGGCGGCGGACGCGATGCGACGGCCTCGGCTATCGCGCAAACGGCAGGCCTCGAACCGGTAGCGTCGAAAGGCTCGACCTTCGACCTGCTGATTTATCGGCGCGATGACGGGCGCGTCGGTCCGCTGTTCGTCTACATCGAGGGCGACGGCCTAGCCTATCTCGACCAGCGCACGCCGTCGACAGATCCGACGCCGGTCGATCCGCTGGCGCTGCGCCTTGCCGCGGCCGATCCGGGGCCGGCCGTGCTTTACCTCGGACGGCCCTGCCAGTTCGCACCCGGCCGCGGCGACCCACGCTGCAGCGTGCGCCATTGGACGACCGCGAGGTTCGGCGCCGATGTCGTGGCGTCCATCGATGACGCCATCAGTCGCGAGCGCATTCGCAATCCGGAACGTTCATTGGTGCTGGTGGGCTACTCCGGCGGCGGCGTGATCGCGGCCCTCGTGGCGGCCCGGCGAAGCGACGTATCGCTCCTGGTCACCGTCGCCGCGCCGCTCGACGTGGCGGACTGGACGCGCCGCATGGGGGTGTCGCCGCTCGATGGATCGGAGTCTCCGCTCGATCAGGCTCAGCGCCTCGCGCAAGTACGGCTGGTCGCCTTTGCCGGACAGCGGGACATGACGGTTCCGGTCGACTCGATTCGATCCGCCGTCGCCAGGCTGGGCGCGCGCGCGGAATTGATCGTCGTGCCGGCGTTCGATCATCGCTGCTGCTGGGTCAGTGACTGGGGACGGCTGCGTGAGCTGGCTTGGCGGTCGATCCACTAAGCCACATCTCGGCGCACTCATGCTCCCAAGCGCCTCTCGATCATCGCTTGCCGTCGCTGGAGGACGGCTTTTGCGGCGGGGTCGTCGCGGACGGCGCGGTTACCGCCGAGGGATTGCCATAAATGGTAAGGGCCTGCCCCGTCCCCTTCGGCTCCGAGGGGGCGGTTACGGCCCCCATCTCCCCATTGAGGGTCATGGTCTGGCCAGCCCCTGTCGCCCCCGCTGGCGCGATTG
>JAUXST010000061.1 GCA_030679805.1 Reyranella sp.
AAGACTTCAACTCCGTCATCCCGACCGAAGCGCGGAGCGCGAAGCGGAGGGATCTCTTTTCAACGGTAACGACTTCGAGCATGGGAACGAGACCCTTCGACTTCGCTACGCTTAAGCGCGGATATGATCCGCGCGACTCAGGGTGTGACCTGACGGTCACACCTTCTTGCTCATCTTCGGATCGAGCGTGTCGCGCAGCCCGTCGCCCATGATGTTGATCGCCAGCACCGTGAGCGCGAGGAAAATGCCCGGGAAGAGGATGTTGTGCGGGAATACGCGGAACAGCGTGCGGCCCTCGGCCATGATGTTGCCCCAGCTCGGGATCTCCGGCGGGATGCCGATGCCGAGGAAGGACAGGATCGCCTCGGCGATGATCGCGGCGGCGGCGATGAAGGTACCCTGCACGATCAGAGGCGCCACGGTGTTGGGCAGGATGTGGCGGAACATCAGGGTCCAGGTCGGCGTGCCGACCGAAATGGCGCCTTCGACGTAGGGCTCCTCGCGTACCGACAACACCACCGACCGGACCAGGCGCACGACGCGCGGCACATCGGGCACGACGATGGCGAAGATCACGGTAATGAGGCCGGCCCGCCAGATCGAGACCAGGGCGATGGCGAGCAATATGCCCGGTATCGCCATCAGCCCGTCCATGACCCGCATGATGATGCCGTCGGCCCAGCGGACATAGCCGGATACCAGGCCGATCACGAGCCCGATGGCGATCGAGGCGATGGCGACGGCCACGCCGATCACCAGGGACACGCGCGTACCATAGAGAACGCGGCTGTAGACGTCGCGGCCCAGGCTGTCGGTGCCCATGAGCACGACGCGCTTGGCGGTCTTCCCGTCGTCTAGGCGAAAGGTGATCTCGGTGCCCGGCGGCTTGTTGCGGGCCGCCGGATCGATGCGGGTCGGATCGACCGTGCCGAGGACCGGGGCCAGGATGGCGATCGCCAGCATGACCAGCAGGATGGTGCCGCCGAAGATGACGGCGGTGTTGCGCAGGGCAAGGGCCCACAGGCTCTTGCGCTTGGTCGATGCCGCCGCAATCGAGGCGGAGTCGACGACTTCTTCGGTTATCGCGCTCAATACCGGATCCTCGGGTCGAACAGGGTGTAGCTGATGTCGATCAGCAGGTTGATAACGACATAGACCACGGAGAACAGCAGGATGACGGCCTGGATGGTCGGGAAGTCGCGGCTCAGCACGGCCTCGACGGTGAGCCGGCCGAGTCCCGGCAGGCCGTAGACGCTCTCGGTCACGACCGCGCCGCCGATCAGCCCGGCGATGCCGAGGCCGATCACGGTCAGGATCGGCACCGCGGCGTTGCGCAGCGCATGGCGCTTCAGCACGACGCGATTGGAAAGCCCCTTGGCGCGGGCGGTGAGGATGTAGTCCTCGTTCAGCACTTCGAGCACGCTGGCGCGCGTCATGCGGGCGATCAAGGCGATGAAGATCACGGCGAGCGTGACGCTCGGCAGAACCATGCGCTCGAGGAAGCCCCAGAAGTTGACGCCGATGCGGACGTATCCCTGCACCGGCAGCCAGCCGAGTTCGATGGCGAAAACGTAGATCAGGCAGTAGCCGATCACGAACACCGGCACCGAGAAGCCCAGCACCGAAAATCCCATGACGAAGCGGTCGACCAGCGAGCCGTGTCGATAGGCGGCGAGAACGCCCATGGGCACGGCAAAGGTGATGGCGATGACCAAGGTGCAGACAGCCAGCGCCACGGTCGGTTCGACGCGTTGGGCGATCAGTTCGGCCACGGTCTTCTTGAAGAAGAAGCTCTCGCCGAAATTGCCCTGGAGGATGTTGCCGATCCAGATGACGAACTGCGTCCAGATCGGCTCGTCCAGGCCGAGCTTGGTACGGATGTCGGCGATCTGGTCCGATGTGGCGTTGTCGCCGGCAATAACCGCCGCCGGATCGCCCGGCGTGAGACGCAGCATGAGGAAGACGAAGACAGCCACCACCGCGAGCACGGGAATGATGGCAACGAGACGACGGGCGATGAAATCGAGCATGGACTACCTTTAAAGTCCCCCACCCTAACCCTCCCCCTTCAGGGGAGGGGATCAGAATTCCTTCCCTCCCCCGTAGGGGGAGGGCCAGGGTGGGGGATCAAACTCACTTCTTCTCGATATTCCAGACCACCGGCACAGGCGCCTTGAGCCAGCCCGTGACGTTGGTGCGGCGCGCTCCCG